>CBFDVL010000001.1:0-38711 GCA_965613365.1 uncultured archaeon
TCATGCCTAGTCTCGTGGGCTCGGAGATGTGTATAAGAGACAGCCTTATATTCCTTTCTGAAAGCTTCTCCGACCAAATCACCTGTGCAATGAGATGGTGCAACCTTTTCAACTTGCAATTTTTTAAATTCTTTAACACAAGATAGAGAAGGATGGTGAAACCCTCCTAAAACCAAGTATACCTTATCTCTTTTTATCAATTCTTTAGCTCTCTTTACAATGTTTACAATTCCGGGATGAGCACAGCCTGTAATAACTACTAATCCCTTTTTTGAATCAATGATCAAGGATTGCTCTTCTGAAGGTCCATAAAGTTCTCCAGTTGTGTGAACAAAATCAGAAATTTTTCTTGGAGCTGAAATTTCTACAAATTTGGCTCTTTTCTGAATTATCATATTTTTAATAGATTGAGGAAATGGATTCGGAATAAAGACAGTAACATTACTGTTTCTCTCTAAAAAACCTTCCAATCCTCCTAAATGGTCGCTATGAATATGAGAAATGACCACTTTCTTGATTGAGAAAGGATCAATACCCAATTTTTCCATATTCGAAAGCAAAATTTCTGAGTTTCCTCCAGTATCAAAGAGCATTAGCTCCTTAGGAGTTTTTATTACAGTAGCAAAACCCCAGGCAGTTTCTAAGTTAGGATTTACTTGGTAGTTGTCATAGACAGAAATCAAAGTTATTTCCGGTTTTTCTTCTTTAGATTCAATAGAAATTTCTATCTGAGTCACTTTTTCATTTTGAATTGCAAACCAAATTCCTGTTCCAGTTAAAATTAAGATTCCGATTAAAATTTTGAGACTCATTCTACTCAACCTCAATTATTTTTCCTGCTCCCCCCTCAATATATTTTTCAGGATAAAGGTATTTTATCTCTGATTTGTATTGAGTGCAATGGGTTGGACAAATCAAATCTAAGTCCTTTAAGGATTCGGGTTTGGTTGCATGCAATCCTCCTATAATACCATAGACTTTACCAAATTGAGAAGCTGTTTTAAGGATGTGCTCCATTCTTGGGTGCGAGCATCCGGTTATGATTACGATACCTTTTTCCGTCTCAACACAGAGGGATTGTTCTATTCCATCGAGTTCACCTGTAGAGTAAATTCCTTCATAAAGTTTTGTGGGTTTTTTCACTTCAATAACTTCTCTTGCATTCTTTGCTTCGGGGAAATAAGAAGGAATCCAGAGTTTCACTTTATTATTCAGCTGAAGAAAGGATGATAAACCACCTGTATGGTCCCAGTGAGGATGAGAAATGAAAACATCTTCGATCTTTTCTGGACTAATTTTAAGCTTTTTCATATTGGAAAGTAAAATATCTCCATTTGCTCCTGTATCAAAAAGAATATTCTTTCCTTTAACCTGGATAAGTGCCGAAAAACCCCAATCAGCTTTAAGCCCGGTTCTTAAGGCAGTATTATCATAAATAATCGTAACTTTCATGTTTTGCCTCCTTCTGCAATCTTTCATCTAAAGTTCCATCGGGAAGCATCCAATCTGGATGCACCTTGCCCTTCTCTTCCATTTGATAACGAATACAACTTTCCCAATCTCCTTTACAGTACAATTCTATCCACTTCTTATCTAACTTTCCTTTCTCATAAAACCTTTTCATTGGACATTCCTGAGGATAAGGAAAGTTCCAGAAAAACCATGCTCTACAGGTTTCTGTCGAGAATAGAAGATAAGAGTTTCATTAACGTGATTTTGAGAATTCTAAACAAGCAGTGCGGGAGGAGAAGAAGAGGGAGAGCTTCTATCATAGTAGATTCCACAGACGTTCAGCTTGACATAAACTACTTTCGCAGGAGAATAAAGAAGGAAGATCTAGAGGATAGAGAGTTCAAGTGGGGCTACTCGCCCTCAAAAGGATACTACGTCGGCTACAAGCTCACTGTTGCTATAGACAAGAGCAATCTGATGCCCTTAGCCTTTCTTTTGCACGAGGGTTCGCCAAACGATGCCAAGCTTTTCTATCAGATATTGAAAGAGCTGAAAAAGAGGAGGGTAATCAGAAAAGGGGATGTTGTGATAGCAGATAAAGGTTACTACAGCTACAAAAACTACTTGAAAGGCATTACAAGGTTCAGAATCGTTCCCTTAATTTCCAAGGAAGAACTTCAGTTTAAGCAGAGCTTTAGGTTTACTCTCCTATCCTCTGGATGTGTTTTGCTCCAATAGTCTTAGAAAGGATGTTTTCATAAAGTTGGCAAGGAAATTCGGGGAGATGATTTTAAAATGGGAGAGATACAGATCTATAAGAAGTAGAATGGAGGATTTGTTTAAGCTGGCCAAGAATGCTTTTTCCTTGGATAGATTGCACAGGTATACGAAGAAATCTGTTAAAAAGTTCGTTGGACTGAATGTCCTTTTACTGGGGATGGTTGTTTCAATGGGAATTAGGAAGAAAGAAGAGCTGCACAGGCTTGTTTACATGTAGATTTTGGGAGGACCTTATTTTCTCTTATATTCCCTGGAATTTGTTTCACTGCTTCGCCTATAATCTCAAGGTTCCTTAAATACGGCATCTTTTGTTTTATCGTCTTTCATAAAATCGTCATAAGACATGCCAGAGGTATAAATTTTGATTTTTCTAATACACTCGAGTATATCAGCTATAAAATATCTCCAGTTCTTTTAGACATAAACTAAATCCTCCTTTATACTGTTCCAAAGCAAGGGTTTTTGCTTTACTGCTTTGATTGTAAGCAGGTCAATTTTCACATCCAAGAGTTTTTCAAGTTCATCCCAGAGTTCAAAGAACTTAAATCCTATCGGTTTCTCAAGTTCAACTAATATATCCACATCACTTATAGGAGTTTGCTCATCTCTTGCGTAAGACCCAAATATCCCAAGAATAACTACTCCATATTTCTTTCTTATCTCTTCTTTACACTGTGCAAGTATGCTCTTTATTTCTGTGAGGGTTTTCATTTAAACAACCTCTTTTGCTTTTTATATAATTATTTTCAATTTAAATTTTAATATTCTTTTCTGCTTAGCGGAAAGAAAATATTTTTTCTAAAACCTTTCTTTTTCCCTTCGCCTTCTCCAGAATCTCGGGAAGATTCCATACTGGTTTGAGCTTTATCGCCTTGGTGGGACATACCTCTTCGCATTTTCTGCAACCTATGCAGAATAGGGCATTGTAGCTTATCTTTCCAAACCCATATGCTTTTTCTTCGGTAACTATAACCTTCGCATGTTTTCTTTTAATTTTTTGAATTATCTCTATAAGCATTTTAATTTTTTCAGGTTTTTCTTCCATCGCTTCATACTTTTGCAAGTCTATAACGCCAGAAAAAGTTAAGGCATCATCTGGGCAAACTTCTTCACAAGCTCTACATGCTATGCATTTTGTATTATCGCATTCAACCGTTACAAACCCGGGAAGCTCCTTTCTTTTAACCAAGGGTTCCCATTCTTTATCTATCTCTGTAACCTTAATCTCTCTCGGAGTTACCTTGTAGGATTCAAGAACATCGATAATCTTTTTAAGTTTCTCAATGTCCTCTCTTTCAAGATTAATATTCCTAATTCTACTCAAAAGTGTTTTAGCTTTTTCATTTTCCAGTAAAGATAGCGTTTTCTCAAGTCTTGCGAGAATTTCTTCTCGGGAAGGCTCAGATTCATATAAAGCCTTTATCTTAGCTATTTCCTGCTCATCCTTAAAGTGAAGAGCCTGAATAGCCCCTACTGGACATTCTGCTACACAAGCTCCGCATCCCTTGCAAAGAGCCTCGTTGATTTTTGCCACAATTTTACCAGAGTTATTAATTGTAAGCACAGGCGCATTGTAAGGACAAGCATCCAAACATACCCCGCAAGCAAGACAAAGTTCCTCATCGACCTTGGCGATACTTCCCTCTGCAATAACCTCTCCTTTAACAAGAGATATTAATGCGCGAGAAGCTGCTCCGAGAGCTTGGGATATACTATCCTGAATATTCTTTGGAAAGGAGGCAACACCACAAACATATATTCCCTCGGTGGCAAATTCCACCGGCTTAAGCTTGAGATGCGCCTCAAGGAAAAATCCATTCGCATCTAAGGGAACCTTAAGCATCTTAGAAAGCTCCTTATTTTCTTTATGTGGAATTATAGGTGTTGAGAGCACAACTTTATCTACAATAAGCTTGACCTTTCGGTCAAGCGAGGGAGAATAAACCTCAATACTTAGCTTTTCTCCTTCCTTTTTGACCTCTGGGGGAGAATCTTCGCGGTATCTCAGGAATTTTATACCTTTTTCAAGAGCTAGGGAATAAAGCTCCTCTTCACCCTGACCAAAAGTTCTTATATCCCTGTAAATTATGAAGACCTCGCTATTGTTGAGATTTTTAATCTCTATCGCATTTTTTATTGCATTATAGCAACAAATTCTCCCACAATATTGTCTTTCCTTATCTCTTGCTCCCACACAAAGTATTATCGCATAGCTTTTTTCAACTTTGCCTTTCTTTAATTCTTGCTCAAGTTCAAAAACCGTTATAACGTCTTCATACTCTCCATAACCATAATGACCAAAAGGTTTAAGAATTTCTCCTCCGGTCGCTAAGATTATACTACCAACGGTTATTTCCTTATCCCCAAGCCTCACCTGAAAGTTTCCTACATAACCTGAGATATCCTTAATTGTGGTTGAAGCGTAAATTTCGATGTTTTCATGGTTTTTAACCTTTTCAATTAAAGACTTAACAATTTCTTCTCCATTTTTAAGTTCTCTTGCTATTCCTCCAAGCTCTTTCTCCTTCTCCACGAGATAAACCTTAAATCCATGATTAGCTATGCTTAGAGCACAACTCATTCCCGCTACTCCTCCACCTATTACAAGAGCAGAGGGAGTAACGGGTATTCTGTAATCATGCAAAGGTTCTAACAACCTCGCCTTTGCTACAGCCATTCTTACTAAATCCTTGGCTTTTTCGGTAGCCTTCTCGGGCTCGTTCGCATGAACCCAAGAGACGTGTTCTCTAATATTGCACATTTCAAATAGGTAGGGATTGAGCTTAGCCTCTTTCAAAGTTTTTCTGAAAAGAGCTTCATGCGTTCTTGGTGTGCATGCAGCTATAACAATGCGGTTTAGCTTATGCTCCCCTATCGCTTTCTTTATCTTCTCTTGAGAATCGATCGAACATGCAAAAAGGCAATCTTCAGCATGCTTTACATAAGGCAAGCTTTTAGCATACTCAACCAGAGCTTTGCAATCAACTACGCCAGCGATATTTTTACCACAGTGGCAAATGAACACGCCTATCCTCGGCTCTTTGCTTAGCTCTTTTTCTGGTACCTCTTTCTCTTCTTCTTGTTTTTTCTCTGGTATGCCAAGAAGCTCGGAAACCTTTGCACTCGCAGAAGAAGCGAGAGCGACAGAATCGGGAATATCCCTCGGAGATAAAGCTACTCCGGCTATAAATATTCCCTCTCTACTCGTCTCCATGGGTGAGAGGTCTATGTTTCTGGGCTTGAAAAAGCCGTATTCGTCGGTTTCTATTCCCAAAATCTCCGCAAGTTTTCTATTATCCTTGGGAGCAACGAGCGCTGAACTCAAAACTACAAGCTCAACCTCTAACTCCTTAGTCTCGTTGCTCTCGGTATCCTCGTATCTAAGAATAAGATTGTTGTTTTCTGTTTCTATTATTCTGGAAACCCTGCTTCTTATGTATTTTATGCCATTCGCTTTTGCTTGCTGATAATATTCTTCAAAGCCCTTACCATAAGCTCTTAAATCCATGTAAAAAATGTAGCTTTCAAGCTTTGGATTATGCTCCTTGGCTATCATAGCTTGCTTGGTTGCAAACATACAGCAAACCCTTGAGCAATACTTATTGCATTTAACATCTCTTGAACCTACGCATTGTAACCAAGCTATTTTCTTAGCTTCCCTACCATCACTAGGTCTAACCACTTTACCTTGAGTTGGACCACTAGCTGAGAGCAAACGTTCAAATTGTAGCGAGGTTATAACATTTTTATAAACCCCATAGCCATATTCTGGCTTAGCCCTTGGGTCAAACTCCTCGAAGCCTGTAGCAACTATTATTGCACCAACGTTAAGCTCTACTTCTTCTTCACCAGCGTTGAAATCTATGGCATCGGCTTCGCATACTAACGAGCAAAGCCTACAACCAATGCATGCTTCCTCATCTATCTTATAGACTAAAGGAAAAGCCTGAGGAAAGGCTACGTAAATCGCCTTTCTTGCTCCTAAGCTAAGGTCAAACTCGTTTTCTTTAACCACTGGGCAAACGTCAGCACATGCTCCACAACCCGTGCATTTCTCGGGGTCTACAAAGGTTTTTTTTCTTTTAACCTTTACCTTAAAATCTCCAGCTTTTCCCTTAACCTCAACGACCTCGGAATTAACGAAAACCTTAACATTTGCATGTCTTCCAACTTCGACCATTCTCGGAGCAAGAATACAGGTGGAACAATCATTTGTGGGGAAAGTCTTGTCAAGTCTTGCCATATTTCCGCCTATGCTTGGTGTTTTCTCCACAAGAAATACGTCGTAGCCCTTATCAGCTAAATCAAGGGTTGCTTGCATCCCAGCGACTCCACCGCCTATTACTAAGCAAGCTTTAACCTTGTTTTGCATTCAACCACCTTTCTAGCTCTTCTAAAGCTTTTTCCTTTTCTTGCTCTGAGCTTACCGCAGAGAGCTGGAGAATGAGCTCAATCAGCCTTCTTCTTTTTGGCGGAAGTTTTTCCGCCTCCTCGCTAAGCTTAATCTTTCTTGAACTTCTATATCTTAAGGGGGAAGCTCCAAGCTCTTTTATCTCCGCAACAAAATCTTCAACAACTCTCTGGAATTTTTTTCCTTCTGAAGCCGAAACCCATTCAAGCCTAAGCCTTTTTGGATTTATACCTATACTCTCCATTAAATTTCTTACAAACTCCACTCTTCTCTTTGCCATTAGATTTCCGGTTATGTAATGACATTCGCCTGGGTGGCAACCTGAGATTAAAACACCGTCAGCACCAGCAAGAAATGCTTCAAGGATAAAATTTATGTCTATTCTACCAGTACACATCACTCTTTGTATTCTTATGTTCGCTGGATATTGAAGTCTGCTAACCCCAGCCAAATCTGCTCCGGCATAGCTACACCAGTTGCAAAGAAAGGCAATGATTTTTGGTTGAAAGTTCTCATTGTTCATCGTTCATCCTCCTTACTTTTTCAACATATCTTTTTGCCTCATATCCAAAAAGATATAGAGACTCAACTTTTTTACCCAATCCTATTTCTTCTAAGATAGCGTTAGCCAGCTTGACCTGAGTTTCAGCATATTCGTTACCTTTTAAATAATGACATCCTCCTTCTCCACAGCCTGTTATCAAAACCTTCTCTGCTCCAAGCTCAATGGCTTTGAGAATTTCAACCACAGAGAGTCTGCCAACACAAGGCAAAGGAACGGGCAAAATATTCGCTGGATAAGTATAGCCTAAGGCTCCGGCCATGTCTATAGCCGAGTACCCACATTCATAGCAAACAAAATTTACAATTGGCTTCTCTATCTCTGTATCTTTGAGAAGTCCCTCAAGATATGCAAATGTTTCTTCTTTGTTATTGAGCGGTAACTCAATTGCATTATAAAGGCAGGAAGCAAGGCATATTCCGCAAGCTTTACATTCAAGTTCATTTATCTTTGCTTTGCCATTGCTCATTATAATAGCGTTGTGCGGGCAAACCTTAGCACATATTTCACAACCAACACAAAGTTTCTCATTTACTCTTGCAGAAGCTTTTTTCTCCTCGAGACTTTTCAACATTTTTATTACCTTTGCTACAGCTGCCTCGCTTTCTGCTATGCGTTCTTCTTCATCCTTTATACCGGTTGCACCTCCGCATACATATACTCCAAGCTTTTTAGTTTCCACTGTTCTGAGTTTTGAATAAAGCCTTTTAAAGAAACCATATTTGTTTAGCTCAATTCCTAAAATCTTCGCAAGTCTCCTATTGTCCTTCGCGGGTATAAAGGCACTTGCCAAAACCCCAAGGTCTGCTTTAATATTAATAAAATCCTGAGTTAGGGTATCTTCGATTGCTATAAGCAAATTTCCATTCTCTGAAGCTATTGAGGAGGGCTTGCCACGAATAAATCTTATTCCGAGTTCTCTTGCTTCCTTGAAATATTTTTCATTTTTCCCATAGGTTCTTATATCCATGTAGCAGATGATAACGCTTGCCTTGGGGTTCGTTTTTTTGATCTCGATCGCATTTTTTATAGCTAATGTGCAACAAATCTTAGAACAATACTCATGATAGCTATCTCTTGACCCAACGCATAAAATAAAAACGACTTTTTCTATGTCTTTGAGTTTTTCTATGTCTTTATCTTTATACAAGATCTCTGCAAGCTCGCTCTGGGTTATAACATTTTTATAAACCCCATAGCCATATTGCTTTATTTCATAGGGTTTCCATTCTTCAAAGCCTGTAGCAACTATTATTGCACCAACGTTAAGAGTTTTTTTAACACCATCGTTTGAGATTAGTACTTTAAAATTACCCGCAGAACCAGAGATCTCTTCAATCTCAGAGCTTTCAACAACGTACGAAGTATAACCAAGGTTTTTGAGTTTTAAATTTGCGTGAAGACCTTCTTTTGTATTACCTATTATGAGAACGCTTTTTTTTACTTTTGATTCCTCAGAGTCAAAAGCAAAGGTTTTAGACTTTTTTATTTTTTCGATGCCCGCCTTTATTAGCGCCTTTGCTTTTTTGTTTGCCTCTATCTTATTGTCTCTATGAGGATAGGCACATTGCTCTCTTATATTCACGAATTCTAACCTAGCTTTCGCATGTCTTTTAAATCTCTCTCCATAAATCTGGGGAGAGCAGGCAGAGATTACAATTTTCTCTTCCTTGCATTTGCTTAACTCTTGCAAGCCTTCCTTAAGGCAAAGGTTATTGTGGATTTTTACAAATTCCACACCCTCTATACCTTTAATATACTCCGCAATCTCCTCAAGGTTGAGAACCTTTGAAATCTCGCCATTACATGAGCAGAGAAAAACGCCTACCATTACCTTAAGTCCTCCATCACATTTATAGCTACTTGAGACGCTTGAGTAATGCTTTCAGGCACATCTTTTATGCCTGAGGCACAACCGCAAACATATACCCCTGCTCTTGCCTTTCCACCATTTTCTGTTATGATAAATCCATATTCATCTTTATTTAGACCTAAAAGCTTTGCTATTTCTTCTGTCCCCTTTGATGGGATTAAAGCAGGGGTTAGAACTACCAAATCGCACTCTATAAGCTTAACCTCATTGCAAAGCGTATCTTCTACGCTCACTAAAAGCTTCTTATCTTCTCTTTGAATGACCTCTCCAGGCTTGCCTCGAAGGAATTCTACACCTTCCTCTCTTGCTCGTAGATACCACTCCTCATATTCACCTACGGTTCTTATATCCATGTAGCAGATTATGACTTCCTTGCCAAGCTTTTTTAAAGCTCTCGCATGCTTTATCGCATAGGTGCAACAAATCTTAGAACAATACTCATGATAGCTATCTCTTGACCCAACGCATAAAATAAAAACGACTTTTTCTATGTCTTTGAGTTTTTCTATGTCTTTATCTTTATACAAGATCTCTGCAAGCTCGCTCTGGGTTATAACATTTTTATAAACCCCATAGCCATATTGCTTTATTTCATAGGGTTTCCATTCTTCAAAGCCTGTAGCAACTATTATTGCACCAACGTTAAGCTCTACTTCTTCCTCGCTTTGCTCAAGGTTTATGGCTCCTTGCTTGCATACTTCAACACAAGCCTTACAATGGCTACACTTATTAATATCAATAGTGCAAACCTGAGGCAATGTTCTATAATCAAAATAAATAGCACCGCTTTTACAAACTTCAATGCAAGCCTTACAGAGAGTGCATTTATTAATGTCTATGTAACGAGGATGTTTTATCAGCCTAACTAGAAAATTTCCTTTTTCCCCTTTCACTTCGGCTAAGGAAGTATTGGTTAGGATGTCAAGATTTTTAATCTCGCTTAGACTCAAACGATAGAAGCACTTTCTTATGCCTTTAAGAAATTGTGGCGAAGCGAGACAAAAGGAACAATCTTTGGTGGGGAAATATTCATATAAGTTCAAAGCATTTCCACCAAGATAGGGCTTTTTCTCAACGAGATAAACTTCAAAACCAAGCTCCGCTAATTCTATGCTTGCTTGCAGTCCGGCTACTCCTCCACCAATAATGAGGACTTTTTTATTCATGCTTTCATTTTTCACAATTATTTATCATGATTTATCATTATTGAAAATCGCGCAAGCTTTAGAAGGCCTGTCATGATTTGATAATCCGAGTTCCTTTGCAATCCTTCTTACTTCCTGCTTTGTTATGCCAAGCTCCGCCAACGGACTTCTTATTCCAAGTTCTCTCAAAGCTTTTATTCCCGGTCTATGGGAGTGCAAATCATCCTTGTTTGTTCCATCGACTATTGTTTTTATTCCTCTATCTCTTGCGATTTTTATAATGTTTTGCATCATGGCCTTTTTGCAATAGTAACATTTTTTATCCTCGCTTTTGTAGAATTCCTCTGGTAGCTTGTGTTCAAATATTATAAGCTCTATTCCGATCTCTCTCGCAATCTTTATGGCATGCTCAAGTTCTTCTAATGGAAGAAGCTCGGAAATTGCAATAGCTGCAACCGCATTACCTTTCAAAACATCAAAGGCAACCTTGGCAACTACACTGCTATCCACACCACCAGAAAAGGCAACGAGCACAGAGGTTTTATCTCGAAACCATAAGAAAAGCTCCATGTTTAACTTTTTTATATCTTGGATATAAAAAGTTTAAATGATGCTTTACCTTGTAAGATATGACGAAATAGCTTTGAAGTCCGAGCATGTAAGAAAAAAATGGGAAGAAGTTTTGATAAAAAACATAGAGCAAGCAATAGATTGCAGCATAAGTAGAGAAAGGGGAAGAATCTGGGTTTATAGCGAAGATGAGAAAGCTAAGGAAAAGCTGAGAAAAATCTTTGGAATTACATCTTTTTCTCCTTGCATAAGCTGTGAGCTTGGCAATTTAAAGCATGAGGCTATGAAATTTGCTGGGGAGGTTTTAAAGGATAAGAAAAGCTTTGCCCTTCGTGTAAAAAGAGTAGGTAAGCATAGCTTCACCTCAATAGATGTAGCAAGAGAGCTTGGAGAAGAGATAATAAACAAAATTCCAATAAAAGTAGATTTAAAATCTCCAGAAAAGGAAGTTTTCATAGAAATTAGAGAAAACCGATGCTACATCTACGATGAGATTATACCTGGAGTCGGAGGACTGCCTCTTGGGGTAGAAGGGAAGGTAATCTCTCTATTCTCTGGAGGGATAGACTCGGGCGTTGCGACTTGGTTAATGATGAAAAGAGGCTGCGAGGTCATGCTTGTGCATTTTTATATAAGCAAAGAGAGCTACGAATCCGCATGCCTATGCTATGAGGTTTTAAAAGAATATAATCCCGAGCTTAAGCTTATAAAGATCGAGCATTCTGATTTTCTAAGGAAAATTGATAAGCAAAATTATACGTGCATACTATGTAAGAGAGAGATGCTGAGAAAGGCTCAAGAAATAGCTATTGAAATAGGAGCTAAAGGAATAGTAACGGGAGACTCTCTTGGTCAGGTAGCTTCTCAGACCCTTGATAATCTATTTGTGATAAGCCAAGCTATTTATTACCCAATCTACAGACCTCTGATAGGAATGGACAAACAGGAAATTATTTCGCTTGCCAGAAAAATCGGAACCTACGAGAAATATCTCGAAGCTCCTCAGCTTTCTTGTCCATATGCTCCAAAGAAACCCGTGGTAAAGGCAGAGCTTGATAAGGTTTTGGAGATTGAGAAATGCTTAAAGAGGTAGAGATGATAAAATCTGGGAAAAAGTTGAAAGATTATATTGCAGAGGATATTAGGTTTAAGCTTGTAATAAATGGCAAAAGCTTTACCTTCAGAATATCGCCCATGCTCAAGGAGGAGTTTGTCATAGGATATTGCTTTGGAGAAGGTCTTATAGAAGACCTTGAGGATTTTAAGGAAATAAAAATTGAAAAAAATGTAGCCAAAGTTAAAATTAATATTAAAAAGAGGAAATTATCCAAAATAAACTCTGATCTGGTTGTATCCTACAAAGAAATAATCGAAAGCATGGAAAGACTTAAAAACGAATCAGAAACCTGGAGGAAAACCGGTGGAGTGCACATTTCTGCCATTGTTAGCGGGGAAGAGTTTATTTTGGTGGAGGATATTAATAGACATGCATGTATAGATAAGCTTTTGGGAATAGCTTTGAAAAGGAGCTTAAAGTTCTCAAACTCCTACGTGGTTTGCAGTGGAAGATTATCCGAAGGGAGAGTTAAAAAGATAATTATGGCGGGCGTGCCAATAATTGCTTCGATGGCAGCGCCTTTATTCTCTAGTGTCGAATGCGCAAAAAAATATGGGCTAACTCTCGCAGGTTTTGTGAGAAATGGAAAAATTAATATATATTCTTGCCCTGAAAGAATTAGAAACGAGGTGTAAAAATGGAAGTGGAAGGATTTGAACTTAGGGAAGATTTGTACTATGACCCATGGGGCGCATACATTTGGGCTAAGGTTGAAGGAGACATGGTAATTGTAGGAATAACCCCGTTAGGAGTAGCGGTTGCAAAAGACTTTGCTTATATGGAGCTTCCTTTTGAGGGGGATGAAGTCAAGCAAGAAGAAGCCTTCGGAGTAATTGAAACGATCAAAGCCACGGGTGAGCTTCTTGCTCCAGTTAGTGGAGAAGTGGCAGAGGTAAATGAAGAGGTAAGAAGCGACCCTGCAAGCATAAAAGAAGCACCTTACGAAAAATGGTTAATCAAAATAAAGCCTTCTAACTTGGAAGAGGAACTTAAAAACTTAATGGACTTCGAAAAAGCCAAAGAATGGTATGCTGAAGAAATTAAAAAGCTTAGAGAAGACGAAGTAATAGAATAATTCTTTTCTTTTTTATTATTTTAGAAAATATATTTCTAAAAGAGTGAAAAGAAGCATTTTAAATTTAATTTAATCAAAAGATTTAAATAGGTTTTAGATATAAGTTAAATAATACCGGTGAAGGAGGTGAAGTGTCGGATGAGCGAAAATTTTTCGGAATTTATGAAAGACAGAGCTAAGGTGTTTAAATTTCTTTCGGCAATCTACAGAGACGAAATACCAAAAGAACTTCTAAGTAAGATGAAGGATGAGAAATTTTTGACAGCGATTTCAAAGGTTCCCGGAGGAGAAAAACTCGCTGAAGTTATGAAAGATGCAGATGTAGATAAGGTTTTTAATGAGCTTAGATATGAATATGCAGATATCTTTTTGAATGCTGGTGTAACTCCAGTTTTTCCATACGAATCAGTTTACGTAACCGGCGAACCATTAGTAATGCAAAAGCCAGTTTTTGAAGTAAGAAAATTTTTCAGAGAGGCTGGAGTACATAAATCAGAAGACTACCCTGACTTAGATGACCACATTGCAGTAGAATTTGAATTCATGAGGTATCTCTGTGAGAACGAGAAAGTAGAGCTACAGGCAAACTTTGTGGCCGAGCATTTCAAATGGATGAAGGACTTCTGCGACAACCTGAAGAAATATTCTCAAGCAGATTTCTACAAGGCTGTAGCAGAATTAACTGAAAGCATAGTTTCAATGGAAGAGAAAATAGTAGATGACATAAAAAATTCTAAACTTCCAGAAGCATCAATTGTAGATGCAATAAAAGCTATCGCAGAAGCAGTGAATGTACTTGACATTGGAGATGAATATGTAACCATAAAAGAGGGAGCCAAGCCTGAGGAACCAGAAAAGATAATAAATACTCATTGCTATCTCTGTGGTGGATTATGCGGCCTGAGAATAACAGTGAAAGATGGCATAATGGTAAAGGTCGCTGGCTTACCAGGAGACCCAAAAAGTGGAGGAATGATATGTCCGAAGGGAGCTTCGAACATACAGCACACTTATAGTGCCTATAGATTAAAGTGGCCTCTAATAAAAGAAAATGGAAGGTTTAGAAAAGCTACTTGGGAAGAAGCTATGTCAAAGTTTGCAGAGTTGCTCAAGAGTATAGAACCTTCAAAGGTAGGCTTCCTGAGAGGCAATAATTTCAATGCTTGGCTAACTGCGGGCGTTTTCAAAGCCTATGGAGCTTATGTAACTACCCATAGGCCAATGTGCGATAACAGCATAAGAATGGCCAATGAACATAACCTTAATGACAAGAGACCATGGATAGATTATAGGGAGTCTGATTATATCATTCTCTGGGGAGTAAATGAAACGTGCACTTCCTATGGAAGAAGGAAAGTAAAGTTCTTCCAAGACGCTCTCAAGAGAGGAGCAAAACTTGTGGTATTTGATACAAGGAAAAGCGAGGTTGCAGAGCTTGCAGATGAATGGATCGCTCCAAAGCCTGGCACAGATGGCGCAATAGCAATGGCAATGTGCTATGTGATAGTGAAGAATGAGCTTTACAATAAAGAATTCGTTGAAAACTGGACATATGGTTTTGAGGACTTCAAGAAAAGATTACTTGGTGAAGAAGATGGAGTGCCAAGAACTCCGGAATGGGCTGAAAAGATAAGTGGCGTGCCAGCAGCTACGATAGAAAGAATAGCAATAGAATTTGCAAACGCAAAGCATCCAGCAACAATATGCTGGGCAGGTATAGCCCAGACTCCAAATGGATTCTATGCTACACAGGCAATAATGGCATTAAATGGATTAATGGGGACATTTGATGCACCCGGAGGGCCAAGCCTACCATTCAAGCGCAAGCTAAAGAGCCCATTTGGAGATGGGCCCAAGCTACCAAACAACTCACCAAAGGAAAAGCTTGATAAGGCAAAGATGTGGGCTGGATGGATTCCCGCATACTTCCCGAGGGATGTTGAGGAAGGTAAGCTTCAGGCTTTGGTATGCTATTGGGGTTCTCCAGTATTGTCATGGACTAATCAAGACGCCGCAATAGAAGCTCTCAAGAAGCTTAAATTCATAGTGACGATAGACGCTTTTATGAATAACACCGCAACACTGAGCGACCTCGTAATTCCAAGCGTATCGAGCTTAGAAATGGAGTGGATCCATCCAGATTGGTTATATGATGCCTTCATATCTTCGCATAGAAGAGCAATAGACCCGCTATTCAATTGCAAGCCAGAATGGTGGATCTTCATAGACTTGGCTAAGAGACTCGGATTTGGAGAATACTTCCCATCCGATGACATAGAATACTACCTCAGAAACATGCTAAAAGGTACGCCATGGGATTATGATGAACTCATGGAAAAAGGCTATATAATAACGGATAAGGCAGAATACTACAAATACAAGAAGTGGGGTAGCCTTAATCCACCAGAAGGTTATGGCTCATCAGGCAAAACCAAGACGGGCAAATATAACTTCAAGAATCCAGTAGCAGAGGAAAAGGGCATAGACCCGCTTCCAGACTACAAGCCTATCGAAGAAGAGTATCCAGAGCTTGTACCCGACGAGAAGTATCCACTTATTGCTCAGAGCTTTAGATTGTTGCAACATGAGCATAGCTCAACCTTTAATAATCCATACTTAATGAAACTTAGAGGAACAAATCCACTTTGGATTAATCCTCTAGATGCCAAGGAGAGAGGAATCGAGAACGGAGATAAGGTGATAATCGAATCTCCATGGGGCAAGGCAGAAGCTACCGCTTATGTAACATGGAAAATTAGACAAGGTGTAGTAGGTGCTGCGGGCGGCTTTGGACACTGGCGTGGATTAGAAGCAGACCCAAGGTTCCCGCAGTATGGTGGATTTAACATCGGCGGACTAATGCCTCCGAACTATCCAGATAAATATGGCGGAAATCCTCTCTTGAAATACATAAAAGTGAACGTCAGAAAAGCAGAGTAAACTAATTTTCTTTTTCATTTTTTAAATAAGAGTTTGCTTTTTTCAAAAGTTTCTTTGAGTTGTTAAATGTTATTTTCTCTAAAGCTTTCTCAAATGGAAGCCAACAATAATCTTCATGCTCATAAGATAATCTTACCTTTTTTTCCTTTGTTTCTGCAAGATAAAAAACAACTTCCTTGTAAACCAGATCCTTTCCTTTTCTATAAAAATACGAGATTTTTTCTTTAAAACCTTTCAAAAATTTTAAATCTTCTATCCCCGTCTCTTCTTTTGTTTCTCTTATTATTGTTTCAATTTCGTTTTCACCTTTTTCTATGTTACCCTTAACAAAATCCCAGTGCCCATATCCATATTTGAGGAGTAGATATTTTATTTCTTCATCCCTCCTAAAAATAATCACACCTGCAGATTTTTCAACGAGCATGAAATCTCCTCACCTCCTTAGGTATTTCATCTATATCGCAAAGCTCAAGGTTATGGCTAATTTCATCTGGGAAATACTTAAAGTATTCTATCCTATCATCCAAGAAAACTATGCTTGCTTTGTCTCTCTCACTCCTTATCGCTCTTCCGATTGCTTGCTGAACTTTATTAATCATTGGTAATACCCATAGAAGGAAAAATCCTTTGCCATATCCAAAGGCTTCGTCGTAAAGCTCTTTTCTAAGCTCCATTTCAAAGTTCGGCACGGGAAACGGAAACCCAGCGATTATAATTGTTTTTATTATGCTCTTACCATTTACTACGAATTCTACACCCTCCGAGAGTTTACCACCGCAGACAGCCAAAACGAGCTTTTTATCTTTATTTTTAACATTTTTAATAAACATGGGTAGTTCTCTATTCTCTTTTGGTTCTTTGATGCTATAAGGTAAATGCTCTGTAACCACGCTTAAAATCTCATAAGAAGGGAAAAAGACTAAAGTGGTTTGGGGAGTAGCCTTATAAATTTCTTCTATAATCTTAGCATATTCTTCCCAAAGTCTTTCGTTCCTCTGCTCAAGCTTTGTGTTTAATCCTTGCTTAATCCCCATGTATAAACGGTTAGCAATTGGAAATATGCTTGGCATTTCATAAGTCTCTGCTTTCTCTAAACCAAAGAGAATCTTATATCCTTCTATTGGCGAAAGCGTTCCGCTCATAAAAAGAAGCTTTCTACATTGCTTTAAGGGCTCTATAAGCTTAAAGGGAAAAACTGGCTTAAGAAAAAGTCTTTTCTCTTGTCTGAAAAAAATCCAATTTTCATCTCTTCTCAACTTATAAACATTTAAAAGAAAAGACGCTGTACGAAAGGTGAAAGAAATCTTCTTTCTCTTTAGTATCTCAACTCCCCGCTCGTATAAAGATAAAATCTCATCCAAAGAAACAAAGTCAAGAAGATTAAGCCTTTCATCTTCTCCCTCAAAAACAGATAAAAAGCTAAGCCTTTGGTTTAATTCCTTGCATGCGAGCTTTACTGTTTTTCTACTTAGACTTCTGCTCACCAAGTCAAGGTTACTCAGGTTATGGGCTTCATCAACTATAACTAAAAGCTCCTCTAAGCTCTTACCAAGCCTAAGCAAAAAAGTATCTCGCATAAAGGGATGAAGCAGGTAATTATAGGAAGCTATTACAACATCGGCGTAAGGCAACAGCTCTTGAAGAATCAGGTAAGGACAGCCATAATTAAATAAGTCAAAGTTTTCATATTCTCTGCTTAGAGATATTCTATCTGCAAGAAGCTCGATATTGCTTCTAAACTCAAGAAATTTTTTTCTATGCTCGCATTCCTTATTGAGTTTGCAGAGCTGGGCGAACTCCTCATAGGTAATCTCAGAGCTATATAAAGGGCAGAACTCTTGCTTTGACTTTAAATGCAGAGCCAATAAAGGTTTTTTGATTTTTTTGGATATTCCAGCAGTTTCCTTCAGGAAGATTCTCGCCTGAGATTTCGTTCTTGTGAGTACCACGACCTTCTCATTACTTAGCCTGTCTCCAAGAAAACCGCACAGGGAAGCTACTGACTTACCAACACCAGTAGGAACGTCACAAAGCATTACTTCTGAGGTGAATATCCTGTCTATAAGCTCGTCCTGAAAAGGTCTCGGTTTATACGGAAGATATTCTAAAGCGAGCATGATAATCAATCAAAAATATCAATGTTACTTGCTATTTCCTTGATTTCTTCGCTATCCATATTTTTTAGTATTCTTTTTAGGTTCGCCACGTTATAATTAAGAACTTCTATTACCGTAGGAATAGGAAGAGCATCTCCCATGGCTAATACATTTCTCGGAGGCATTGTCGAAACTATTCCTTCCCAAGTGCCTTTATCTGGAACGCCACTAAGCGCTGCAGATACATCGCTTGGTTCTTTTAAGGACATAATAAGTCTATTCGCAAGCTGACTTCTTACCTCTTCATCTATCCTCGATGGTCTTTGATCAACCAGAGCTAATATCAAATTAAACTTTCTTGTTTCCCTCGCAAGTTTGTTAAAAATTGTATGCTGTGCTACCTTCGGCTCGAGGAATTTGTGCGCTTCTTCAAGAAAGAGAATTAACTTAGGAAGATTCTCTTCCTGTCTTGTATAAATTGAGTATAACCTTCTTGTTATGATGTTCGCTATGAAAAGATATGAGGTTGTGCTTAGTCCATATTTTCCAAAGTCCAGTACAATGGACTTACCAGCTTTGATAAGACTCAGCATTTGGGTAAAGCTGTCTTCAACACCTTCTCTTACAAAATCAAATCTTCTTAGCCTTTCTATTCTCCTCTTCAATGCCAATAAACTACTACTATGTATTTTACCTTCATATTCCTCCGGCTCTGCTTCTCTTATAGTAGTTACAAGGTCTCTGCTACCCTTTTCTCTCTCCAGAATATATAAGGCATCTATCATGCTCTCGGATAAGTCCTGAAAAGCTATTATTATGTCAGAAGGTGTTATCTTACTTTGCTCTATGAAAAAGGGCTTTGCTTCTCTATTAGCTACCGGATCTAATGCGAATACCTCTACCCTTTCTGGAAAAAAATACTTTAAGCCGGGGGTGTTGTCTGTTTTTGAAAAAAGCCCATACTCTTGGTGCATATCGAAGATAAGTACATTGCCTACTTCCTTTGCAAGTATCGAGTTGCATACTATTTTGCATAGAATACTTTTACCAACTCCGGTTCTACCAAATATGCCAAAGGGTTTTTCTGCCAGTTTTCCAAAGTCCAAGTTAACCTCAAAGCTTACTCCACGAAGGTTACCCATCGGCAAAGAGGTTTCATTGGGTATGTAGATTTTCTCAAGGTCTTCCTTTCTCGCAAGCCTTACCTCCGCAAGATAGGGAGGAATGGTCTCTGGTTCTTTAAGCTCGCCTTTTTCGTTAATAAGCTGAATAACCTTCAGTTTTGCCATACAGGGAAATAAATTTCCATAGGCTGAGTCATGAGCTTCTATTGGTATCATTTCTTCTTTGCCGATTCCCGCGATTCTTTCTATGACCTTGGATTTTGGGGTGTAGATATCTTGCACTACGCAGTAAAAATCATATTTTTTGCCTTTCACAATTGTAGGATAGCCTACTCTAAGCTCCTCAGGATTATTTAATGTTAATTTAACCTCTATTCCCCCAAGCACAGAGGCTGAGATTACTTCTCCAATTTTCATATTTTCTCACCACTCCGAAATCTCATCTAAGTATGTATGGTAGGCTCCATAACTTCTGCCTTCGGCATTGGTAATTCCCCCAAGTATCTCATGCAAAGGAATTCCCTTTCTCAAGGCTTCCTCTTTAAACCTTTCCT
This sequence comes from uncultured archaeon, assembly GCA_965613365.1. Taxonomy (GTDB): domain Archaea; phylum Hydrothermarchaeota; class Hydrothermarchaeia; order Hydrothermarchaeales; family CAZSVW01; genus CBFDVL01. The sequence continues at coordinate 19,700 of CBFDVL010000001.1, forward strand.
CATAAATCTCTCTGAGCTGGTTTACCTTTATTGCAAGCTTATGAGCTTCAACGAGAGGATAAACATAGCCCAAGCTTAGTTTTGACCTTGCATAACATGAAAGCTGAGAAAACACAAGCTTAGGAGGAGCTTCGTTGGCTATGTCTATTCTAAACCACCTTGCTTTTGGGAAAAGTCTTGCAAAATAGGCTTTACCATAGAGAGGGGGCTTACATCTCTTAATAAAACTCTCTGGAAGCTCCACATAACAATAATCTTTATCCTTAGCTTTTCTTTCAAGCAGTTCAACATCCGTTATGCTATGATGAAAAGCATGAGTTTTTGAATCCTTCGCAACTCCTATGAGCAAATTTTCATTTTTCTTACATATCTCAAGAATCTTTTTAACTTCTTCATCGAGTCCTTTTAAAAATGTAGTAGTTAAAGCTCCATCCATTGCAATAATAACATTTTTCTTCTCTTCTGCAATCTTCCTGAGAAGATTAATCTCATACAATCTTCTCAACTCATTTATTATGAAATTTGGAGTTGCAAAAGGAAAATTGCGTAGCAATTTATCTTGAATGTCGTTCAAAGCTTTATGGGTAGAGATTATCTCTACATACTCCTCTTCTCTTCTGTCTCTCAAATAATACCCATTTTCAAACTCGTATTCTAATGCACATACTCTTATTATGCCTAACCAGAGAGTTGAGACATTGAATATAAACGTAGCGGAGCCATCTATTGCTATAAGATTTAAAGGTTTTTCACCGCAAGGTTTATACTCGGAAAAATTGACTTCTACGTTGAAATCTTGAGTTAAACATTCCTTAATCATATCAATAGCTTCATCTAAGTTCATCTCAGCACCTCAACTCTTGATTTTCCTTCTTCAGTCATATATACTCTGAGCTTTCCCTCGAATTTCTCCGCAACCTCTGAGAGATGAGTAATCAATATAATCTTCTCGAAGAATTTTCCCATGTCAAATAACTTTCTGACAAAAAGCTCCCTACTTCCTTCGGTATCCAACGAACCTAAATCGCCTTCGTCTATGAATAAAGTTTTCATTCTTCCATAACTACCTTTTATACTCGCAAGCTCTTTTGCTATCGCAAATCTCAAAGCAGCATTTATCTGCGTTTTTTCACCTCCGCTGAACTCTTGAACATCGTGTGGTATTCCATCTACCCCAACAACTTTTATCTTTATACCATATCTGTTGTTGCTTTCATAAGGCGCGAGCTTAACCCTTGTGAATCTCCCGTCGGTTAAATCCATTAGATTTTCAGATGTTTCCCTTGCAAGATTTGGTAAAATCTGATTTAGAGCATGCATCACCACACCACGTTTATGAAAAATCTTATCTTTAAGAAGAGAGTAAATTTCAGCATCCTCTCTAAGTTTTTCAAGCTCCTTTTTTAATTCCTTAATCTCATCTTCGAGTTTCTCTATCTCAGCCTTTTTTCTTTCCAGCTCCTCCTCTCTTACTTTTTTCTCGCCTTTTAATTTTATAAGCTCGCTTTCTATTCTTCTTTCTTCTCCTTTCAACTCATCAAGCTCTTTTTTGGCTTTATTATATCTTTCTTCAAATTCTTTAAGCTTTTGATACTCTTCTTCGAGTTCATTTCTCTCTTCTTTTAATTTACTCAGCTCTTCGGCTTTGCTCCTTATTTCCTCATCTACATTTCCTATTTCTCCCAATTTTTTCAATATTGCTTCAAATTCTCTTCTTTTGTTCTCTTTTTCATGCAGTTTCTTCGAAAGTTCATACAATCTTCTCTCCTTCTCGCTATCAAATCCAAGAGAATTTATTTTCTGCTCATAATCTTTTATTTTTTCAATAATTTTTAATCTCTCAGATTTTTCTTCGTTTTCTATGATAGAAAGCTCGTTCTTTAACTCTTCGAGCCTTTTTCTTATTTCAGAGAGAACAAAGCAGTCTTCATTTATTAACTCTATCTTTCTGCTTATTTCGTTAAGCTCTCTTTTTGATTCTTCTTTTTCTCTTATAAGTTTATTTATAAGCTTTATATTATCTTTTAACCAAGTAATTTCCTTGTCTATTCTTGTTATTCTCTCGTTTAATGCTCCTTCATTTCTCAATAGAAAGAAAGCTTCTTCTTTGCTTAGTGTTGTTTTTAGATTTTTGATTCTTCTATTTTCTAATTCTATTTTTGTTAATATGCTCTTCTTTCTATTTCTGTATTTCTGCATCAATTCGCTAAGATTCTTTTCATGTATGCTTTTCTCCTTTATTAAGCTCTCCTTCTTCAACTTTATTTTCTCAAGTTTTTCCTTTTCGCTACGAATTTCATCTATATCTTTTATCTCGTTCTCAAGCTCTTTTTTTAATTCTATTAAGTTTTGTGCTTCTTTCCTTTTGTTTTGAGCTTTTATAAACTCGTATTTTGTCTTATCGATAAGCTTAGCCAAATGCTCAAATTTTGTCCTTATTTTTATGAATTCTTCATGTTTTTTGCTCAGAGTCTCGACTTCCTTCTGCTTCTCTTCTATTTCCTTCTGTTTTTCCTCAAGATTTTTCAGTATTGCAATTATTCTTTTGCTTAAATTTTCTATTTCCTGCTTTCTTCTTGGTATCTCCTCTTTTTCTTTGCTTAATCTTGATATCTCCCTCTCCAAGAGATTCTCTATTGCCTTTATATCTTCTTTTACCTTTCTTAGCTTTTCATCCGCAAGCTCCTTTGCTTTTTCAAAAACATCTAACCTGAAAAGTTTCTGAAAGATTTCTAATCTCTCAGAGCCCTTAGCTGAGCCAAGTTCTTTCATCTCTTCTTGTCTTATAAATGTGGAATTTCTAAAACCGACATAATCTAAGCCAATAATGTTCTCTATCTCAGCATCAAGCTCCTTGATATTTCCTTCTATGCGTTTTCCGTTCTTTTTTAAAATTAAATAGGGTTGAGAAGAAAGCTTTATCCCTCTCTCAACCTCATATTCATCTCCATGTGATAAAAACCTTAATTTTACATAACCTCCAGGTTTGCAGACATCTTCGATTTTAACTCCAGATAAATCCGTTCTTGAAGTTCTTTTATACAAAGCAAAGGTTATTGCATCCAATATAGAGGTTTTACCAGCGCCGGTTTTTCCAACGATCACCATGAACTTTCGGTCAAACTTTATTCTGGTCTTGTCAAGATAACGCATAAATTTGCAAAGCTCAAGCTCCTCTATTATAAACCCGTCTCTGGTTACAACTTTGAAGAAATCCTCAAGCTTCATCTCATAACCTCATTTAAAATTTCAAACCCGTGCTTGAGTATTTCATTCTTCTTTTCATGTTCCGCATAATTTAGTTCTATAAAGCTTTTGAAAAGCTCTGTTGGTTCCATAGTGTATTCTGCAAATCCTATCTTTTCTTCAGTAGTCTCGTTCCATCTTATTTCATAATAAAAAGCTTCACTTAGCTTTCTTGCTATTTCAACTTCATCCACAAGCTTTCTTTTTCCCTCAGGCAGCGTAATCTCAAGCCTAAGCAGTTTCTCCTTTAAATCTGGAAGTAAACTTAATATCTTGGCCGTAGGGTTCTCTTTTTCCTTTACCTCTATGCTTAGCTTTACCATCTCTCGGCATGGTAGCTCTATGAATTTATACTCCCCCGAGGTATCAACTTCAAGGAAACCCTTTGCATCGCTAAACTCTCCCCAGTCTATCCTTTCTACCGAGCCCGTATAAACGATCTCAGCATTGCTTGTTCTCAAGCTTTGGTGAAGATGAATATGCCCAAATATTGCGAGATTTACCTTTGGCAGGGCATAAGGCTCAAGTTTAAATTCGCCGGGCAAAACCACAGAGTAAGAGGTCTCGCTCAACTTAAGCTTGTGATGCTGCACGTAATAATGCCCCAAAAGTATTTTGTTCCCTTCGCATTCCTTTGCTTTTCTTTCAAGCCAATTTTTTAAAGTCTGCTGAGCGACCTCATAGGCTTTTTCTCTTGGGATTTCCTTGCCCGTCTTTTCTTCCAACCACGAAACAATCTGCTCTGGATGTAAGTAAGGTAAAATTATGAAATAATCTTCTCCTATTTTTCTTATGCACGGCTTTCTGAATACTTCAACATGAGGATAGCCCCTAAAATCTTCTATTGATGAACTCCTCTCATAGTTTCTTGGTTGGTCATGATTGCCAGCGATAATCCATACCTTAATTCCAGCTTTGCCTAAAGGTTCTATAATGTCTCTTCTGACAAGTTCTCTAAATATAGGTGCAACATTAGGTCTTTCAAATAAATCTCCCGCTATGACAAATAGCTTAGTTTTTTTCTCTATCGCATATTTACATGCTCTTATAAAGTTCCCATGAATGTCAAGGGCTCTTGCTGATATTCCCGTCGCTATATCTACTTTATAAGGGAAGTTTACCCCCTCATGTATATCTGCTGTTACGATGAATTTCATCGCTATAATATTCTCTATGCAAGGTTATGAATTTTTTGCAAGAGCTGAGGAAAAGTAAAAAAGATGTAGAAGATAGTTATAGACATGGGAAAAAAAGAGCTTGTTATCATAGGTGGTGGAATCGCTGGTTTAACATCTGCTATCTATGCTTGTAGAAAGGGGCTAAACAATGTTGTTCTTGAAGCTGAGCTACCAATGGGACAAACTGCCTTAGCACCTATGGTTGAGAATTATCCAGGATTTCCCGAGGGAATAACTGGCATGGAGCTTATGCAGAGAGTAGAGAAGCAAGCAAGAAAATTCAATGCAGATATTAGAACCTTTGAGAGAGTTACAGAGCTTAACGTGAAAGAAAATTCTTTTATTGTTACTACAAATAAACAGAGCTATGAAGCTATTGCTGTGATAATAGCGGTTGGCGCAAAACCGATAAGAATACCAGAAGGGCTTGGAATAAACGAAGAAAAATTTCTTGGCAGAGGGCTTAGTTACTGTGCAACTTGTGATGGGCCTTTATTCAAAGATAGAGAAGTCGTGGTGATAGGCGGAGAAAACGAGGCTTTCAACGAAGCTTTATATTTAGCCGAGCTTTGCAGTAGGGTTACAATAATAACCCAAGATGAAATTAATGCCGATAAAATTCTCATAGACAGGTTTAAGGAAAAAGGAGAGATAATAGAGGGCAAAATAAAAGAGATTAGGGGAAAGGACTTTGTTGAAGGAGTAGTTCTTGAAAGTGGAGAAGAGATAAAAGCAAGCGGCGTTTTTGTAGCCCTTGGAAGAAAAACTCCCAGTATAGAAATCTTTGAGAAGGCTGGAATCAAAACATCAGGAAAGTTCATAGAGGTTAATAGAAAACAAGAAACGAACATCTCTGGCATATTTGCAGCAGGAGACGTTACAGGATTGCCCTTTCAAATAGCAAAGGCTGTTGGAGAGGCATGTGTAGCAACAATAAACGCTTATAACTTTATTAAACAACACAAACTTTAAATTGAAAAAAATAAAATTAAAAAAAGGAGGTGAAAAAAATTGCTTGAGAGAATTCTGGCTGACCTTAATAAAACTCCTGGAATAATAGGAAGTTTAATCTCAGGAAAAGATGGCCTACCTATTGCTCATGCTGTTCCTCCCGATATAGATGTTGAACTCGTTTGTGCTATGGCTTCTGCTGTTTTTGGAACAAGTGAAAGGTCGGCGGGAGAGCTAAAGCAGGGTGAACTAGATAGGGTGATGATTGAAAGTGGGAATGGTAAAACTCTAATAGTGGATGCTGGTGAGGGAATTTTAGTAGTTCTCACAAAACCCGATGTTAACTTAGGATTAATTAGACTTGAAATGAAGCGCGCTTCTCAAGAGATTAAATCACTAATTTAGATATGAAACTTCCTAAGTGCCCCTATTTAGTCAGAAAAGGTGATATTAAAGAGGCTATAGATTATTTTAAAAAAGATAAGTTAATCGGATATGCTAGAGTAGTATCTATACATGAAAACAAACTTTTTGATGGAGTTATAATATTTGAAAAAGGGAGAATAGTGCTTTCTTATTTATCACAGGGGAATAAAGAATTCTTTGGGGATTCTGCTCTCAAAAAAATAATCGATATCGGCGAAAATTTTACTGTAGAGTGCTTTGAGATGGATGTAGAGAAATTAGAACTTCTAAAAAAGTACTATCCCGAAGCAAGAGTTACACGGGAATTAGAGATTCCTCAAGCTTTGCCTTCTCTCGAGAAAAAGGAATTAAGTAGAGAAGAGCTGCTCAAAAAGTATAAAATCCGTGTGCCTACAGAGCAAGAAATTTCCACCATAATATTAAACTTCTTTGAAATAAATAATCTTGAAAACGATGTCAAAGAAGACATAAAAAGAGAACTCTCACCTTTCGTGGAAAAAATGGATATAAACCTTCTTTCTCATGGATATTTCCTTGAATGTGACGGCAAGGTTATAGTGCCTTACCAGAATAAGAATAAAGTAGAAATGATTAAAGAAAAAATAGAAAATTGCCTGAATAAACTCTCCAATAAACTGGGAATAGAAGTTAAAAATAGCGTGGATATATTAATAGGGGGTAATTAAAATGATTGAATGCCTAGCTGCAGTTGCATATATAGCACAATATGATGTTGTTTTTAAAGAATGTAAAAACAAAAAAAAGTTGCCGAAGAAATGGTGGCATTGAATATCATAAAATCAGGATTTGACATTGGCGAGAGGATGAAACAGGAAGAATATTCCTCTTTTGAGAAGTTTCTCGAAAAATTTAATAAAGATGCAACAAGCCTAAATAAAATAGAGTACTCTACCGAATATTTTGGAAATGGAATATTTGTTAGAAGTGTGTGTGATTTCGACTTAGCTATAAGTGACTGGATGAGTCTCTATGGCTCATTGCCAGAATGGCATGACAACGTTATCAAAGAACTCAGAAAGAGAGGAATACCAGTCATATGCATGCTCTGCGGACTTCATCAAGCATTGAGGCAGAAAATCGGAGAGAAAACTTTAATAAATAAAAGACCATGCAATGTCTATCATTTAGCCTCAAGAGACATAGAAGGAAATAAATATTATCAGGAAAATCTTGATAAAAAAGATAAAAAGGAACTTGAAAAATTGCTTGATGAATATTCGTGTATATTCTACTTCTATCCAAAAACAAGGTGATGATATATGGAGTTTCTGCACAGATTAATAATTGGGTTCTCTGCGGGAATTGAAAAGGTCATGGGTTCTGGAGCGCAAGCCGCGACAAACATCGCTGGCTATTATGCCGGCATGGAACTTGGAAAAGAGCTTCTTGAAAGAGAGATAATCTCCCAAGAAGACTCTGAAGAGGATATTATATCGAGGGTTTTGGATACCTTAAACCTTGCAGGAAACATAGAACTAGAAAAAAAAGAAGATAAGATAGAGATAACTGTTACAGAATGCCACATATGTCCAAAAAGAGTCGGAAAATATCCTCTGCAATATACCGCATGTCCTGTAGGTGGGATGCTTACAGGACTCTTGGACCTCGTGAAAGGAAGAAAAAGACAGAGACTTTTCATGAACCTCAAGGGGGGTGAAATCTGCAACATAGAAGTAAGGATTTAGAAAAGGAGATAAAGATAGTAGTCCTTGGGAGACATAACGTCGGAAAAACAACGTTCTTAGAGAGTTTGTTGGGTAATATATTAAAGGTAGAGCATAATGGAGATACCATTTCCTTGGATTATGGAAGGCTGAGAATAGGTGACAAAACGTTACACTTCTTTGGAACTCCTGGTCAGGAAAGATTCGAAATTATAAGAGATGTAATAATGAGAGGAATGCAAGGAGCTATTCTTGTTATCGATTCTACTAAGGGAATAGGAGAGTTCGAAATAAAATTATTAAGAAAACTTAAAAAAGAAAAAATACCTCTGGTGGTTGCATTAAACAAGTGGGACTTAAATAGCAACCTCAACGTAGACCACATTCCAGAATTCAGAGGAATTAAAGTTATCCCTATGATAGCCACAAAAGGCATAGGTATAAAAGAAGTAATTACCTCCCTAATTAAATTTTTTATAATTATGAAAGTTAAGAAAAAATTAAACCGGAGATAATTTATGGTTCGTACTATAACCATAGCTTCAGGAAAAGGAGGAACGGGAAAAACCACAATTGCTGCAAACTTAGCTATAGCGCTTGCAGATATAGGTATAAAGGTATGTGTTTTAGATGCCGATATTGAGATGGCTAATCTTGAGCTTATTTTAGGCATGGAAAATAAGAGGATAACCCTCCTAGATGTTCTTGCTGATAGAGCCGATATAAAAGATGCAATATATATTGGTCCAAAAAGCGTCCTAGTTATTCCAAGTGGGATAAGTCTAGAAAAATTAAGAAATGTTGACCCCGAGAAACTTAAAGATGCAATTAAAAAAATTATTGATGTTGCCGAGATTTTTATTATTGATGCTCCTGCTGGAATAGGAAAAGATACTCTTATAGCTATATCTAGTGCAAGAGAATGCTTACTTGTTGTGAATCCCGATATTTCTTCGCTTTCTGACGCTCTTAAAACCAAAATAATCGCCCAGAGACTCGGAAGTGAGATAATAGGAGCTGTACTCAATAGAGTAGAGGAAACTACGGGGAAGCTTACTGCTCAGGAGGTGTCAACAATACTTGAGGTACCTGTTATGGGCGTGGTTCCTGAGGATAAGAATGTGAGAAGGGCTGGTATATACGGAGAGCCTCTAATCTTGAGATATCCTAACTCTCCAGCGTCTGTGGCTATTAAAAAACTTGCTAGAAAGATGGCAGGATTACCAGTAGAAGAGGAGAGAGAAAAGAGGAGCGTAATTTCAAAATTGCTCGGTGGTCTTTTAAGAAAATAATGTTTAGTTTAATGTTTAAATGTTTAATATACTTGACAACTTTTTTCAACTTACTTCGGAGGAAGTTTTAAATATCAAGCACCCTAACTTCTTTGGCATGTTTCTGTATGAACTCTCTTCTTGGCTCTACTGCACTGCCCATGAGTGTTGAGAATATTCTATCAGCTTCGATGGCATCTTCAAGAGTCACTTGGAGTATTGTTCTTGTCTCTGGATTCATCGTGGTTTCCCAGAGTTGATGAGGATTCATCTCTCCCAAGCCCTTGTATCTTTGCACAGTAGCTCCTTTTTTGCCTTTTTCAGCAAGATATTGTCTTAACTCCTCGTAGGTAGAGAAAGTTTTTTCCTCGCCATTTTTAACAACTATTGGCAATGGCAAAGAGCTTCTCTTACCAAGTTTGGTTTTCCTTAGCTCTTTTAAAACTTTGGATTTGTCGAGGCTTTTGTTGTTGTAATAGAAACTCACATCCTTTGCTCCTAGTTCTCTGAACTTCTCCTCAAGCTCCTCATCGCTATATGCATACTCTATAATTTTGCTCTTCTTTATTCTGTAGAGAGGTGGCTGAGCGATGTAGATATAGCCTGCTTCAATTAAAGGACGCATGTATCTGTAGAAAAAGGTAAGAAGCAAGGTTCTTATATGCGCACCATCTACGTCGGCGTCGGTCATTATTATTATCTTATGATATCTGGCGTTTTCTATGTTAAACTCGTCTCCTATACCCGTGCCTATCGCCGTTATCATTGCTCTTATCTCATCATTTTCAAGTATTTTGTTTAACCTCGCCTTCTCAACATTCAAGATTTTGCCTCTTAATGGTAGAATAGCTTGATATCTCCTATCTCTCCCCTGCTTCGCGCTTCCTCCCGCGGAGTCTCCCTCAACAATGTAAAGCTCGCATTCTTCCGGATTCTTCGAAGAACAATCTGCAAGTTTTCCGGGTAGAGGAGCTACTTCTAATGGAGATTTTCTTCTTACCAATTCTCTCGCCTTTCTTGCAGCCTCTCTTGCACGCATCGCTAGCAGAGCTTTTTCTATTATAGCCTTCGCTGCATTTGGATTTTCTTCTAGAAACTCGGAGATTGCACTTGAGCACAGAGACTCTACTATACCCTTAACCTCGCTGTTTCCAAGTTTGGTCTTCGTCTGCCCTTCGAATTGGGGGTTAGGAAGCTTCACGCTTATAATAACTGTAAGTCCTTCTCTTACATCCTCTCCAGATAGAGTTTCGTCTTTTATTAGGTTGTTTTTTTTCGCATATTCATTTATACATCTCGTTAAAGCTGCCTTAAAACCAGCTACGTGCGTGCCTCCTTCTCTCGTGTTAATGCTGTTTGCAAAGGCAAATAAATTCTCAGAGTAGCTATCAGTATACTGCAATGCAACTTCGACCTGCAAGCTATTCTTACTGCCTTTAAAATAAAAAGGCTTATGTAAAGGATTTCTATTTTTATTTAAATACTCAACGAAGGAGATTATCCCTTCTGGGTAATAATATTCCTCTTTTTTCCCTATTCTTTCATCTTCAAAAATTATTTTTACTCCACCATTTAGAAAGGCAAGCTCTCTAAATCTCGAAGCCAAGGTTTCGTGATCAAACTTTATACTATTGAAAATCTCTATATCGGGCTTAAAAGTGATTTTTGTTCCGGTATCACGAGATTCTCCTATTACCTTAACCTCTGTAACTGGTTTGCCTCTCTCATATCTTTGATAATATATCTTTCTGTTTCTCTTTATCTCGACCTCCAGCCACTCAGATAAGGCATTAACAACGCTAACCCCGACGCCATGCAAACCTCCTGAGATTTTATAAACCTTGTTTCCAAACTTTCCACCAGCATGTAAAGTAGTCATTACTATTTCAACGCCGGGCTTGCCATACTTGGGATGGATATCTACTGGTATCCCTCTGCCATTATCCTCAACGGTAACACTGTTATCTTTGTGCAGAGTTATTTTAACCTCATTACAATATCCAGCAAGAGCTTCGTCTATGCTGTTGTCAACGACCTCATAGACCAAGTGATGCAAACCTCGGGAAGAAGTACTACCTATATACATCGCAGGTCTTTTACGGACTGCCTCGATTCCTTCCAAAATCTCTATGTCCTTAGCAACGTATTTTTCTGGCATTGTTAAAAGAGAGAAGGTTAACATCTGTATTTTTCTTTTAGTTCTCTAACCATTGAAGCAAGATCTCTGCCCTTGTTAGTTAGAGAATAGTAAACCGGTCTGTATTTCTCCTCTGAAACCTTTCTTTTTATTATTCCTAATTTTTCCAGGTCCGCAAGCCTTCTTGCTGTCGTACTTGGGTTTCCCACTATCTTCTCTATCTCTTTATACTTCATCTCTTTCTTTTTATCTAAATTCTCGAGTATCTCAACAACTCCTCTCTTGCCAAGAATCTTAATAAAATCATTCATTCTATGAGAAATAGGCGAAACGGTTAAATAATTAATTCCTATACTATTTGATAGTAATCTATTGTAAATAATAGTTATGGTGAGAAGTTTGGATAAAGAGTTCGAGAAGATGAGCCTTGTTGAAAAATGGCGATATCTCAACAAAAAGATTAAAGAGGTAGATGAGAGAGTAAAGGAAATTGAAGAGAAATGGAAACGTGGGTTGAAAAGTATAGACCAAAAAGATTGAAGGACGTTGTTGGCAATTCTTCAGCTGTTAACACTTTGGTTAAATGGGTGGAAGAATGGAAGAGAGGAAAGCCTGAGAAAAAGGCAATTTTGCTATATGGTCCACCAGGCGTAGGGAAAACCTCGGTAGCTTATGCATTAGCTAATGAGCTTGGCTATGATTATATAGAGCTTAATGCTTCGGATACTAGGACTTATAACATTATTAATAGAATAGTTGGCTCAGCCTCTACTACCTCAACTTTAAGTCAAGAAGCGATGGGAAGAAAACTAATAATACTCGATGAGGTAGAAGGAATCCACGGTAAATATGATTTTGGAGGGTTAAAAGCTCTGAGGAACTGGATAAAGAAGACAGAACAGCCAATAATACTTATAGCCAATGACCCATGGGCATTGCCAAGAGAGTTCAGAGACCTCGTTTTAATGGTGGGTTTTAAGAAGATACCAACGAGAACCATAGTGAAGGTTCTAAAAGAGATTTGTATGAGAGAGGGAATCAAAACCTCGGAGAAGGTTTTGCAAATCATTGCAACAAATGCCAATGGAGACTTAAGAGCAGCTATTAATGATTTGCAAGCCCTTGCTCAAGGTAAGGAAACCTTGGAAATGCATGATATTGAGCTTTTGAATTTGAGAGACTCACAGATTAAAATCTTTGATGTTTTGATAAGAATTTTAAAAACAAGATACATAGGCAGAGCATTGGAAGCTGTTCAGGAGGCTGAAGAAGACCCTGAAAGGATTTTAAGGTGGCTTGTAGAAAATGTGCCAAAGGAATATGAAAAACCTGAAGACCTTGCTAAGGCTTTTGACTATCTTTCAAGGGCAGATATATTCTTTGGAAGGATAAGAAGAAGACAGGACTGGGGACTAATGAGGTATGCAATAGATTTCATGTCGGCTGGAGTGGCAATATCAAAGAAAGAGAAATATTCGAAGTTTGTTAAATATGGCTATCCCGAGATTTTCGTTATCTATGCTAAGACCAAAAAGCTCAGAGAGCAAGTTGATGCCATTGCAGAAAAAATAAAAGAAAAGCTACATTGCTCGAAAAGAGAAGCAAGAGAGATATACTTCCCGTTGCTTGAGATTGTTTTACAATCCGAGGAAGGTCCAAAACTTGCGCACGAGCTTGAACTAACTCTTGAGGATATACAATTCTTTGTTAAGGACGAAAAACTCAGCAAAGAGGTCTATAAAAAGGCAAAGGAAATTGAAAAGAAAAATAAAAAGCAGCTTTCCATTGTGGAGTGGAGCTATTGAATGTTAAAGGTCGCTTGCAGTCCACTGCAAAACTATTTTTCCTTTGGGCAGAGTACATATAAAGAAGAATTAAAAGAGTTGATGAGTGAAAAGAAAAATGCTGCTCAAAAATTGCAAAATTATAACCTCTAAGGAAATTATCGAAGCTGATATTTTAATCGAAGATGGAAAAATAGCAAAACTTGGAAAAAATCTGAAGGGAAATGGAGAAACAATTAACTTAAAAGGCAAACCGGTGTTTCCTGGATTGGTAGATATACACGTGCATGCAAGAGATTTTAAGCAAAGTTACAAAGAAGATTTTGCTTCATGCACAAAAGCTGCTTTAGCCAATGGCATAACGATGGTCGTTGACATGCCAAATACTTTGCCTCCGGTCATGGACAAAAAAACCTTTGATAAAAGAGTTGAAATAGCTTCTTTGAAATCCTATGTAGACTTTGGGATAAACTTTGGTGTAGCAGATATAAACAAAGAAGAAATTGAAAACCTACTTAACGCCAAAGGCGTTAAACCATTTGCCTTCAAGATTTACATGGATGACACCCTTGGAAAAGTTTCCTCTGAAACCATTGAGCGAGCGATAGAAACCTATGTTTGCTGTGTACATGCTGAAGAGCATGGAATAATAGAGGCAAAGGGTAGAGTTAAGGAGGCAGAGATACTTGCGGTTAAAAAAATATGTAAGCTTGCAGAAAGATACAGAAAGCATGTACATATATGCCACATCTCATGCAAAGAATCTCTAAGGTATTTAAATAGGTATGTTACATGTGAAGTAACACCACATCATCTATTATTGACTCATAAGGATTTTAAAGAGCTTGGGAGCATAGCAAAGGTCAATCCTCCTTTAAGGACGAGAGAAGATAATAAAGCTTTGCTTGAAGCTCTAAAAAATGGCATGATTCAGATAATTGCAAGCGACCATGCTCCACATACCCTTAGTGAGAAGGAATCAGAAAACCCACCAGCAGGAATTCCTAACCTAGATGTGATGTTCAAGCTCTTGTTAACTTTGGTTAATAAAAAGATTCTCAGCTTGCATAATATTGTATTAGCTCTATGCGAAAACCCTTGCAAAATTTTTGGCATAAAAAATAAAGGCATTGAAGTAGGTAAAGATGCAGATTTGATAGTTCTCAACTTAAAAAAAGAAGGAAAAATAGTACCAGAAGAATTTTATTCAAAGGCAAAGTACTCTCCATTCGAAGGTTGGAAAACGATTGGAGAAGTAGAAACAGTAATTTTCAGAGGAAAGATTGCATATGTCGATGGAGAAATAATAAAAAATAAAAAAAGTGAAAAAAGGTTTTAGGAATTTTATTCACTGGCTAACTTTATATCTTCAGCTTTTACCGTTTTTCTTCCCGCATGTTTTGCGTATTTGCCAGCTCTTTCAGCGATCTCTGTACCTATTTCCTCTAAGACCTTTACAAGCTCTTTTGCTGCATCAGTTCCTACTCTCATCTTAGTAGCTTTCCTAATAATTCTATCTGCTGCTGCAACTGGAATATCTCCCATTTTCATCACCTTTTAGTAATTTTAAACTTTTAACAATATAAAGTTTTCTAAGATATGATTTATATGGTGATATTATTTTCTTTTGGACTTTAATTTTTTTGCTAAGTCTCCATCCTCTATTATTAAAGCTCCTCTATAACCACAATCTTCACATTCATATATAGACCACATTTGGGGCAAAACCCACTTAACCTTATCAGAACCACATACCGGGCAATATTTTTTAGCCATTTTTATTTACAAATCTTTCTATTCTCTGTAAAGCTTCATCTATATTCTCAATAGAATTGGCATAGGAGCAACGAATAAAACCTTCTCCGCATTTACCAAAAGCATTACCTGGCACGACCGCAACCTTCTCTTCCTTTAAAAGTCTTTCAGAAAATTCTTCAGAGCTCAGCTTAGTGATTTTTATTGAGGGAAATGCATAAAATGCTCCTTTCGGCTCAAAGCACTCTAATCCAATCTCATTTAATCTTTTAACTATGAATCTTCTTCTTTGATTATATTGCTCAACCATACTATTGACTTCTTTTTCACCGTGCTTTAATGCCTCTATTGCAGCCTTTTGCGAAGCTATAGAAGCGCAGAGCATTGAATACTGGTGAATTTTCATCATAGCTTCTATGAGCTCTTTATTTGCACAAGCATAACCTATTCTAAACCCTGTCATTGCAAAAGCTTTTGAAAAGCCATTTAACAATAAAGTTCTCTCTTTCATGCCATTTAATGAAGCAAAACTCACATGCTTTCCGTTGTAGGTTAGCTTAGCATAGATTTCATCGGAGATGACAAATAAATCATGTTCTACAACTACATCTGCTATCTCCTCAAGATGTTTTTTCTCCATCGTTGCGCCTGTTGGATTATTTGGATAGTTCATTATCAGGATTTTTGTCTTAGGAGTGATTTTCTTCTCAAGTTCTTCTGGAGTAATTCTAAACTCCTCTTCTGGCTTAGTTTCCAGTGTCATAACCTTTCCTTCAGAAAAAATCACGCATGGTTTATAGGCTACGTAGCTTGGCTCATGGATTATTACTTCGTCGCCGATATCTACCAAGGCTCTTATTCCGAGGTCTAAGCCTTCGCTCACTCCAACAGTAACGAGAATTTCATTCTCGGGATTATACTCTACTTTGAAATTTCTTTTGATGTATTCAGAGATTTCTTCTCTTAATTCAAGAAGCCCATAATTGGAGGTGTACATGGTATAGCCTTGTTCTATTGCATATATGCAAGCCTCTCTAATATGCCATGGCGTAACAAAGTCGGGTTCCCCTACCCCTAAGGAAATAACATCCTCCATTCTCTCAACTATGTCAAAGAACTTTCTTATGCCAGAGGGAGGAACCTTTTTAACTCTGGAAGCAAGTTTCATTTAAAATTCCTCTATGGAGTTATGGCAAGCCTTTTATTCTTCTCTTTCTCGACCAAAATATCTCCTTCTTCTTTGTATATTTTTAGGAGGAAATGCGTGGTAGTGCTTTGTACCTGCTCCAAAGGAGCTAACTTCTCTGCTACAAAGCTTGCAACCTCTTTCATGCTGTCTCCTTGCACTAATACCGAGAGGTCATACAACCCAGAAACTAGGTATAAATTTTTCACCTCAGGGAAACGCATTATCCTCTCTGCTACACTATCGTAACCTTTATCTCTCTGAGGCGTAACCTTAACATCTATGAGAGCATAGACCTTCTCTTTGCCAAATTTCTCCCAGTTGATTACAGTTTTATACTTCCTTATTATTCCCTTTTCTTCAAATTCCTTTATTTTTTTCTTAACTTCCTCCTCACTAACTCCGAGTATCTCCGCAATTTTACTTTTAGAAATTCTTGCATCTCTTTCAAGGATTTTAAGGAGTTCTTCCTCCATGGGAACCACCTTGCTTAGTTAAGATTAACTACGTGAACTACTCCGCCCTTACGGACGGAGCTTCTACCTTCAGAGGCATTGGCCTCATCATTATCATCGGTAGTTCGGGCTGGTTCATGGCAGCCCCCGCTCCCTCGAGGAGCACTTTAGTTTTAGTGCTCTTTCAGCCGACCCTAGGCAGAGGTTCGATGTCCACAGGCATTCGGGACCGTCCCAGCCCCACATCCGTTATAATAGATGTCTTACATCGTATAAATATTTATCGGCTCTCATCCCCTCCCTTTTGGAAGGGGATTTCCCGCCGATAAAGTTAAAGTACTGGAAAAATTTCCCTTGATAAGAGCTGATATAAAGAAAATAGGGCAAAAATGTATAGATTAAGGTTGGAGATATTATAATAATTTTTGACTATTCAAAGTGAGATAAACATGGCTAAGAAAATTTTAGATGAATTAAAATGGCACCCCAAGAAAAACCTTAAGAACGTATATATAGTATATTTACATAGAGGAGTCCCTGGAAACAGAATTATCGTGCCCGCAGAAAATATAAAGCTTGAGAAATCCTTCTTTGTATTGGAGAACAAAGAAGGAACTTCAACTAGAATACCCTACCACAGAATCCTTGAGATAAGAAAAGGCGAGGAGATAATTTGGAGAAGGAGAAAAACATGAGAGTCAGGGAGTACATGTCAAAAAACGTTATTACCGTAAAACCCGAACAGAGCTTGGATGAAGTGGTAAAATTAATGAAAGTTAGCAAGCACGATGGCTTTCCAGTAGTTGACAATGGAAATGTCGTAGGAATGATAACCACAAGAGATATTCTTCTTAAAAAAGGGAAAACTGTTAAGGATGTAATGTCAAAGCAAGTTGTGGTGACCTTTCCGGAGGTAAAAATAATAGATGCAGCAAGGGTGATGTTCAGAGAGGGATTCTCAAGAATACCGGTGGTGGATAAAGAAACTAAAAAGCTCGTAGGAATAATAACGAACACCGATGTTATAAGGTCGCATATAGAAAGAGCAACTCCAGACAAAGTAAAGAAGATCGCAGAATCCTTGGAAAAAATATATGGGGTAAGAACATTAATAAGAACACGGGAGGTAAAACTCAACGAGCTAAGACCTACTCAGAATAAAATCTCCCCCGATGAATTTAAGGGTAGAGAGTATGAAATCAAGCGTGGCTTGGCAGAGCCAATTATAGTAATAAAAACTGGAAATAGGTTAATCTTAGTAGATGGGCATCATCGCGCTCTCGCTGCAAAAAAGCTTGGCATAGAAAAAATAAAGGCTTACGTCATCGCTCTAAGCAAGGACATAGAGCTTGGATTAGAAAAAACCGCAAAACTAATGGGGCTTAACTCACTTGATGATATTAAAGTTGTGGAAGAAGAATACAGCGGGGTTGCTGAAATAATAGGTGGAAAAAATGAAGATTCTGGATGAAGTTTTTGAGGTAATAAAGGATAGAAAGAAAAATCCAAAGGAAAATTCATACGTTTGCTCACTTTTTAGCAAGGGTGAAAATAAAATCTTGGAAAAAATTGGAGAAGAAGCTGTTGAGCTTATCTTAGCTTCTAAGGAAAATAAGAAAGAAGAAATAATTTATGAAACAGCGGACCTTATTTTTCATGTTTTAGTTTTGCTCGGCTACAAAAACATAGAGCTCGAAGAGATTTACGGGGAGCTTAGAAGGAGAAGACGGTAAAATTTTTATTATGCGTAGTAAATTTTTTCTCTCATGAATTATGACGTTGCTATAATAGGCGGAGGAGTCTGTGGTCTTATAGCTGGAAAGGAGATAGCTAAGGAAAGCTATGACGTTTGCATAATCGAAGAGCATCAAGACGCTGGAATACCTACGCACTGCTCAGCTTTATATAGCATTCGTGGTTTAAAGCAAGTAGGTATAAAGCTTGAGGATGAGCTAATAGCCAATATTATCAGAGGGGGAAGATTTTATTCTCCCAGCGGTAAGGAAATCTTCGCTTATTCAAGGCAAGACAGAGCAATAGTAACAGAAAAGAAAATGTTCGATAAATACTTAGCGAGAGAAACTGCGAGGGCTGGAGCTGAGATAAAATTCAGAACTATTGCAAAAGATGTAGAGATAAGCGACGAAGTTAAAGTAAAAGTAGAAGGCTTGCATAAAGGTTTGATAAAATCCAAGCTTTTAATTAATGCCGAAGGGCTAAAAAGAAGAATAGCAAAGAAGCTTGGATTTAAAACTTTTGAGAAGTTTGTAACTGCTTGTAGAGTTGAGGTTGAGAAGATAGAGGTCGAAGAGGATGTTGCTGAGATGTATCTTGGTAATGAATTTGCTCATGGTTTCTATGCTTGGATTTTGCCCAAAGGTGATGTTTACGAAGTTGGCTTAGGCACAGCCAAAGGAAACCCTTGGGATTATCTCTTAGAATTTATGAAAAACAATAAAAAAATAAAAGGTAAAAGCATGCTTGAAGTAGCACGAGGTTTTATACCCACAGACTACCCAAGTGAAAGCGTGAAAGAAAAGGTTTTGTTGGTAGGAGATGTTTGCGCTCAAAACAAAGCCACCACTGGTGGAGGAGTTATAACAGGTGGCATATGCGCAAAGATAGCGGGAGAAGCTTGCATAAAGGCTTTAAGTGAAGAAAATTTTTCAAAAGATTTTCTTAAGCGAGAATACGAAAACAAGTGGAGAGAGGAAATTGGAAAAGAGCTTGAAATACATGCGATGCTTAGGGAAGGATTCAACTCCCTGAGCGATGAAGAGATAGATATGCTATTCGACATAGCAATGAGCGAAAATCTCCAAGACGTGCTGATAAAGCTCCCAGACACGGATAGACCTTCTGAATTTCTGTCTCTTATACACATCTCCGAGCCCACGAGACTAGGCATGATCTCGTATGCCGTCTTCTGCTTGAAAAA
>CBFDVL010000002.1:0-31985 GCA_965613365.1 uncultured archaeon
ACCACCGAGATCTACACCTAAGCCTTCGTCGGCAGCGTCAGATGTGTATAAGAGACAGTCGTATTTGTAAGCGGAGACTTTGAAACAACACAACTCCTTCCAGAAGCAGGGGCTAATCCAGTTAGTGGACCGGTCATGAAAATTATTATGTTCTCCTCAGATAGAGCATCGGTCTTTGGTTTAAGCATGTCAAATAAAAGCTTTACACCATAACCTCTACCTCCAATGAACTTACTTGCTATCTCGTAATCTAAATCTTCTGTGAAAATTTTACCAGTGGAAAGATTAACCCTTAAAATTTTACCTACATAGCCCATGTTTTTGTCTATCCTCCATAACAATTTAAAAGTTTCGAGCATTGAAAAAAAACCTTTATATTTATAGTTATAAAAAATTTAGCAAAATGAAATTTACAAAAAAATGCCCAAAGTGTGGAAGTACAAACGTTATCAAGGGTAGGCAAGAGATATTTCCAAGCACGTTCATAAAATCCTCGAAGTATTCTCTTATAAAGGCTTTAACAGACTCCAAGGAATTTGAGATATATGCATGCATGAATTGCGGTTATGCAGAGTGGTATATAGAGGAGAAATATCTTGAGAAAGAATAGAGGGAAGGGGATATAAATGAGGAGGAGAATGAAATCAAAGGCTGATAAGGTCTTCCTCCTCACGAATTTCTCTGAGCTTGGAAATGAGCTTTTCATATACGAGGGTAAGGAGGAGAAATATTATCGGTTCTTGGATTTTCTGGATACTGGTAAAGATAGGAATGAGGTTTTGATTTATATATATCCAAATCAGAACGAAAGGTTCAACTTTTACCTCAATTACGAGAAATACTATGAGATACCAATAATAAACAGGAAAATACGTGCTATAAATGCTAGGGATTTACAGAGATTAAAGGAAGAAATATTAAGAATAATGGAGAAGGAAAAGGACAAGTTCAGACTGATAATAGACTACGGAATAATGGTAAATAAGAGAAATGTGGATATCGTTGTTGAGTTTGAGGAGTTTGTTCATGAGAACGGAATAAGCATAAGTGCACTAGAAGCCAAACTAATCGAGCAGGAGATTGTGAAAAAGTTGCTTAAAATCCATGATAAGGCAGTAATTTCAACAAAGGAAGGAACAAGCGTTTCTTTTCCGAGAACGGTAAACGATAATGGCATGGAAATTCCAAATGTTGATGTTGTATCTTCAGAGACGCTTGAGCAATGCGTCAAAAAATCCTTGGATATAATAGTTTTATCCCTGCTTCTTCAGCGCCCAATGTGCGGTTTTGATATAATAAAAACGATTGTGCAGAATTTTAATGTATTGCTAAGTCAAGGCACAGTATATCCAATACTCTACGAGCTTAAAGAAAAAGGCTATGTTACGGATGAAAAGAAAGAAGACAACAAAACGAGAATCTATATTCCCACCGAGGAAGGAGTAGAGTATATGCAGAAGAAAATATCAGAGTATCTATTGGCTCAAGAGAGTATTTTGAATTTAATCATGAAAAGGTAAAAGGTGAGCATAAGGTGGGAATTAAAGTATTAATAATAGACGACGATGAGGATTTGGTAGAATCAACTAAGCTTCTGTTAGAGCCAGAGGGTATAGAAATCATAGGAGCCTTGGATGGAGATGAGGGGATAATAAAGGCAAAGAGCGAGAAGCCTGATTATATTTTGCTTGATATAGACATGCCTGGGAAAAATGGTTGGGAGGTACTAAAGGAGATAAAAGAAGATAAGGAGCTGAGTTCGATACCGATAGCCATGCTAACAGCTACAGCTCTATCTGAGAGTATTGAAAGAGAAGAAATCGATAGGGTGGTAGATTACATAACCAAGCCCTTTTCTAAGGAAGATGTTATCGAGTGCATAAAGCAGGTTTATGATTTCTGAAGAGATTTTATTTTTCGGATTTCGAAACATATTTAAGCAAGTGATTAAACATACTCTTTCATGGAGCGTTCTTTTAGGCTGGCTATTTTATTCTTTATACTCTTTGGGGTGGTGGATAGTATTTTAACCTATCTTGGAGTATCATTCCTCGGTTTAAAGGAGGCTAATATATTGATGGCGAGACTTATCTCAGCAGGATGGTCATTTTTCTTTCTTTTTAAGATAATCTTCTATAGCTTTCTATCCTATATAGCAATGTGCGTGGATAAAGAAGGTTTA
Organism: uncultured archaeon; assembly: GCA_965613365.1. GTDB lineage: Archaea > Hydrothermarchaeota > Hydrothermarchaeia > Hydrothermarchaeales > CAZSVW01 > CBFDVL01. The sequence continues at coordinate 2,183 of CBFDVL010000002.1, forward strand.
ATAGGTTATGGATTGACGGTTTATGGAATGATGCTTGTCACATGGAATATAGCTCATATTCTAACTTCGGTGGCATGATGGAGAGCATCCTTATTGTAAGCGAAAATTATGAGAAGTTAAAAAAACTTTTGAAGGATTATAGAACAGAGAGAGCATGCTCAGAAGAGGAAGCGCTTAGCAAGGTTTCCTCTAATAAATTTGACTTAGTTCTGATAGAAGATAATGTCGGACTCATGGATAAAATAAAGGAGAAATATAATGTTGTGGGTGTGCTGATTCTTGAGGATGGAGATTTTGATAAATCAAAGGATTATTACTATGTTTTTAAACCATATAAAGAACAGCAACTTCTCTCTATTATCCACAATTCGCTGAATAAAGTGAAACTCGAAAGAGAGCTAAGAAACGCCACGGAATTCATGAGAAACATAATGGACTCTTCCCTTGATTCGATAATAACCGCAGACTTGCAAGGCAAGATAACCTCGTTTAATAAAGGGGCAGAAAGCATTTTGGGATATAAAGCCGAGGAGATGATAGGAAAAAATGTTGAAGAACTTTATCCCCCTGAGGAAAGAGAAAAAAGAGAAAGATGGATTACCAGAATTTTAAATGGAGAGAGCATTAGAAATAAGAGAGTTAGGTGGATAGATAAGCACGGAAATCTTCATGATATAAGTCTTTCGATCTCGCTTCTCAGGGATAGCGATGGAAATCCCATAGGCACCGTTGGAATAGGTAAAGATATAACAAAGGAGGTAATGGCTGAGAGGCAGTTGCGGGAGTATATCTTCCAGATCAGAGAGTACATAAAGCAGGTTGAGCGCTCAAATATGTTTAAGGAGTTGCTTCTCGATATATTAAAGCATGATATACTAAATCCTCTAACAGTAATAAAAAACGTGGCACATACGATTGAAAAAGAAAAATCAGAGCTCATTATAAGAAACGTTGGAAAAATAGAAGACATAATAAAAAGAGCGAGCATATATAGCAAGCTTGAAAGCGTTGAGGAGTTCGAGTTTGAGCAGATGGATTTGGCAGAGGTTATAGAAGAAGCTGTTGATTCTTTAAGAAACCTCTCCAAAAAGAAGGAAATTGAGATCGAAATAGTCAAAGGCAAAAAGAGTTATAATGCCGAGGTAAGTCCATGGATAGAAGAAGCCTTTATAAATCTTATTTCGAACGCAATAGAATACAGCCCAGCAAAGAGTAAAGTAAAGATAATTTTTGAAGAGGATGAAACGAGTATAAAAATAGGAGTAGCAGACCTTGGTTATGGTATTCCCGATGAAGAAAAGCCATATATTTTTGAGAGGTTTGGGAAGGGTAAGAAGTCAAAGGGAATGGGTTTGGGTTTGGCTATAGTTAAAAGGATAGTGGAGTTGCATAAAGGCAACGTATGGGTTGAAACCAATAAGCCGAGAGGAAGTATATTCTATATCAGGGTCCCAAAGAGGCAAGGGGAAGCATGAAATAAAATTCACTTCCTTTACCCATTTCACTTTTTACTTTTATTTTACTCCCATGCATTTCTATTATTTTCTTGGCTACCGCTAAACCTGTGCCGGTTCCACCATATTTTCTCGTAGCTTTTGGGTCAAGCTGGGTTAGAGGTTTGAATATATCATCTATTTTATCTCTTGGAATGCCCACACCCGTGTCTATCACGCTCACCTTTGCAATATCATTTTCTTTTTCCACTTTTATTGTAACTTTTCCATTTTTTTTATTGAATTTTATTGCATTGTCTAGAAGATTAAGTATAACACGCATTATTTCTATTTTATCTCCCTTTACAAAGCATGGTTCTTTGATTTCTTTGATGATTTCTATGTTTCTGCGTAAGGCAAAATTTTTCTTTCTTCTTATACATTCTTCGATTACACTCACCAAATCGAACTTCTGTATGGTAAGCCTGAACTCTCCTCTCTCTACTCTTGAGATTGATATGAGGTCATCCACTATCGAATTTTGCCTCATAACTGCTTCCTCTGCTTTTCTAAGGAAAGTGTTTCTTTTTTTCTCGTCTTTTTCTAGCAGTGCCAATTCGATAAATCCTTTAATTAATGTTATGGGCGTTTTTAATTCATGGCTAACATTCGCGATTATATTACTTTTGAGTTCATCTAAGCTCTTTAGCTCCATATACGCCTTCTTAAGCTTTTCATGGGATTCAATAAGCTCCTTTTCAAGCTTTTTCTTTTCTGTGATATCCTCAATTATGGCGAGAGCTCCCTCTATTTTACCTTGATCATCAAGTAGAGGTACACATTTCATTACAAAATATGCCTTACTACCCCATGGAGGAGTATATTCACCCTCTAATTGTATCTCCTTACCCTCTTCAAGTACCGTTTTGAAAAATTCTTTTATCTCGTTATTAATGGGTAGTTCAAATACGTTTAATCCTAAGACCGCATGCTCACTATGAGAAAATATATTTAGGAGCTTAGGATTTACACAGGTAACTTTGCCATGCTCGTCTATAGCCAATATACCCACGGGTGCGTTTTGTATTATCTTTTTGTTAAAATTGCTTAATTCTCTAAGTTTTTTCTCGATTTCTTTTCTTTTTCTGATATCATGGAAAATTGCAGAGTAACCGATGGTATTCTTCCCATCTTTAATTACAGATATCGTTACTTCAACAGGTATTTTATCACCATTTTTTGCGAGTCTTTCGGTTTCAAAAGCTTTTATAAAACCATTTTTATTTACTTTCTCCCAGATTATTTCGAGCTCTTTTCTCCTTTCCTCTGGAACTATCTTAAATATATGCTCACCTATTATTTCCTCAGCCCTATATCCAAATAGTTCCTCTGCTGCGCGATTCCAGTATACTATTTCTCCATTAGTATCTATTGCCGTGATCGCATCCCCCGTACCGCTTGTTATACTTGCAAGAAAGGCTTCAGGGCATTTATTGTGTAGAGATGCTTTTTGGGATTTTCTTTGTACCTCCATCATCGATTTGCCCCCCTTGCGTCTTTTTGATGGTCTTCCTACATAAATCTTTTGGAAACGTATTCCAATGGTAGAACGATTTATTTAGTTTGCTCATTTAGCTCCCATGGTGCCTTCTCCTCTTCGAATATCGGCGTATCTTTTAGTTCCTCTATTTTACTTACGTCGTTCCAATTTTCATCGTATTCTACAGGGCTTTTTTCCGGAGCATTCTCTGCAAAGGTCAGAAACACTTTCCCAAGCTCGGTTATTTCGAATTTTTCTTCTTGTTTATCGATAAGATTATAGTATTTAAGAACTTTTATAGAACTCTCTATTTCTTCTTTGCTTAACTCTGTAAGTTTTAAGATTTCATCAAAATTGAGCGGATTTTCGGTAAGAAACTTTAAAATTTTAATATCCCTTTCTTCATATAGATAAGATAAAACGTCTATCTGTTCGAGGATAATGAGATGAACGCATGCATAGTCACCCGTCTTTATACAATGGGTTTCTATAACTTCATTTCCAATGTCCAGATTCTCTCTGAAAAACCTTCCAAGTGCAGTATTGGTGGTGAAGCAGGATTTTTTATTATTATCTGGCAAATCTTTACATACGTTACAACTCTCTACTATCACTTCATATCTTAGAGGTTCTCTTCTTTTTATGGCGATTTTTTCGCCTATGCCTACAAATACTAATGCTTCTTCTAAATATTTCTTTAATGGGTTGTTTTCAAAAACTTCTTCATCAACAGCCCTTAGAAAGCTTTTTATTTCTTTGTATGGAACTTTGTTTTGTATCAGTCCCTCTATTCTATTTTCTATTTCCAATAGTTTGTCAAAGGTTCCAAGCATTTCTCCGAAAGTCCCGAACTCTTCAAACTCTGGAACTTCTGTTTCCATAATCTTGGTTATGTCATCTTTTGTTAGAGATAGTATGAGATTACAACCTTTCTCTCCCTTTATCTTAAATTCAATACAGAAGAATATTGCATCTCTTCCAAGTAGCTCCTCAAGGACATTGAACTTTCCGTAAACATATAGAGGGACTGTAAAGAAGGTTTTCTTTCCAAAGAACTCTTCCAGAGCTTTTGTAAATGAAGATACCATTGCTTTGGTTATTTTTTGCAATGGAGGACCCTCAAGCTCTGATATACCTTTTCTTTCTATATTGGTTTTAAGGATTAGATTGGAGAGTGAGATGGCTTGCTCTTCGGGAAAAACGAATAATAGAAAAGCCTTCACACCGCCAAGCAAAGTGCTGTAAGTACAAGCTATTGGGGAGGAGTCAATATTTTCCTTAAGTTCTTCTATATTGGTCATGGATGGAGAGGTGAGCTCAACTTTTTCATAGATTATCTTAGAGAGCGCGATGGCAGCATGACTTGCTCCGATATTGCCAAGCTCCATTAAAGCGCTAAGGTCAAATTCCTTTAGTTCATAACTCATGCCTATCACCCCTTCCTATTTATATCCCTCTTCCATCATGATCAACTTTCCTTTTTCTGTTAATACACCAGCCTTTGTACATATTCCCTCTCTCTGAAATTCTTTGAGAATTTCCACAATTTCATCGTATTCTCGGTTTATCAAAGGCATGATATTTTCAGGACGTCTTACTCCTTGATACAATGCCTTTAAAACAAGTCTCTTTGTGTCGGTGAATTTTATTGAGCCAGCGGTTTCAGAGGCAGTTGATAGGACCGACATTAAAGCATTATAGAGAGAGTATATTACGGGTTTCTTTCCCCCTATGTATATATTGATACCATCCGTTGTTAGTATAAGAATCGAATTATTCCCCTTGGCACTTTTCACCTGAACTATTTTCAATTCCGCATTTGGATATTTTTTCCATCCTTTATCATCTTTTATCCATATATTTATATCTGTCGACGTAAGTGAGATTTTTTTCCAATTTCTATAGTCAGTAGATAAATATAGATTTTTTACACTAAAAAGCACACGTTCTTTTGCCATCTTATCATAATTCCTCTTTAATACCTAAATAAAGGTTGTTTTTCGATTTTTGAAACTTATGCTAAGGAAACATAAGAATATTTAAACACGCTTGGTGTGGTTGTTCTAATTAAGCTTGAAGTACCTGATTTGGGCATCAAAATAAGAGTAAATTCAGTATTAGGTGCTAGAGGATGTGAAGTAGCATCTTCAATCCAGAAATGCAGCTCTATTATCTCACCATACTCAAGAATGTCATCACCGTCTCCTTTTATAACATTCTTGTAGAAGTCCGGGTAGCTATTATTGTCCGAGGCACTTAAATTATACTTAATACCAGTTATGTAGATATCCTTTGATTGATAGGTTAATACAATATCGCTCAACTTAACGTCATTGCTTCCGGAAGAAAGTTCCACCACAAGAATGAGTTTGTCTATCCTTGAGGTTGAAGTAGAGTATCCTATTACTGACTGGACTTTTATCTTTGTGGAAATCTCTTTTATAGCTTGCTCGCCAGTAACAGTGGCTTGCTGTTGCAAACTTCCAGAAGTTTGAATTATAACACTCGCACCTATGGCAGCTACTAAAATCGTAGTGATAAAAATTATTAAAGTACCTACTCCAACTTGAGCTTTCTTGTTTTTAGGCATCATTTTATTGATATAAGAAATTCCGTGGGAAAAATAACTTATTTTTCAAAAATCGAAAAATAAAAAGAAAAAATAAAAAATAAAAAATCTCTTAATCCCTTTATCCCCACTCGGTTATGTACTGCTGATTTATAACACTTGGCGCGGTTTTCTTTACCGTAGTTGTCTGCCCAGCTTTGGGTTGAACTGTAAGCACAAACTGGTCATCTGGATCCAATGGTAAGTCGTTGTCATCTTCGGTTGTAGTATTTGCAGTGGCGGAGGTCGTTGCTTTGGTTTCAATCCAATACACTATCTCTATTATTTCATTAGGCTCAAGTACTGCATTAGGATTACTATCTTTATCTTTTAGTCTTCTTATGTAAAATACTCCAGAGGTTGTTGAGTTGTCGTAGGAATATGTACCGGAAGCATCAGAATCGTCGTGGTGAACATCGTAAATCCCGGAGCTAAGGGATGCAGTTCCATAATAGTTTATACCGCTAACATAGTCATTCCCCTCTTGATATGTTAGAACAATGTCGTCATACTTCACATCTCCACTACCAGAAGCAAGCTGACAGGTTAATATTAAGGCATTTATTTGCCCGGTAGTATTGGCATACCCAACAACATTCGTCACCTTTATATTAGTAGAAACCTCTTTCTGCGCCTGCTCACCGGTAACCGTAGCCTTTTGCTGCAAGCTTCCAGAAGTTTTCAGCAAGACTCCCGCGGCTACCGCTGCCACGAGAATCATGGCAATGAAGATAATCAGAGTACCAATGCCCACTTGTGCTCTGTTTTTTTTGCCAAATTTTCTATTTTTCTCCAAAATTTTCATCCTCTTTTTACCTCCTCACCATTTTTAAAAAGAAATAGAGCTTGGATATGTATATAAAAATTATTTTTCAATGTTCGAAACTAAAAAAAGAAATTAATTTAGAGGAAAGATTAAAGTGAATTTAGTACCTTTGTTAACTTTGCTTTCTACAAAGATTTTACCATTGTGAAGTTCCACTATCTTTTTAACCATTGTTAGACCTATACCCATTCCCGGAAATCTCCTAGTCATACCACTCTCAACTTGGTAGAACTTATCAAATATCTTATCTATATGCTCCTCGGGAATCCCTATGCCAGTATCCTCAATTGTTACCTCTATGAAGTTTTTGGTATTTTTAGCAGAGATTATTAACTTTCCGTTTTCTTTGTTAAATTTTATTCCATTGTTGATTAGATGATAGAAAACTTGGAATAGTTTGTACTTGTCAGACCTCATTATTATAGGTTTATCTGGCAAATTAGTTACCACTTCTACTTTCCTATTCTTTGCATAGTAGGATAGCTCTCTCACGGCTCTTTCTATTTCCCTTCTCAAATCATTATCTCGAAGATTCAGAGGATGTCCACTTTTCATCTTTGCTATTTCTATAAGATCATTTATGAGCTGGTGAAGCCTATCTATATTTCTTTTAGCAACATTAAGTATCTCTTTGTTTTCCTCATCTTTTATTTCCTCAGATAATAGCTCGATCATTCCTTTTGCTACAGTAAGTGGAGTTTTAAGCTCATGGGAAACATTGGTTATCAACTCATCTTTCATTTTGTCAATCTGCTTTAATTCTGTGATATCTTTGACTATTTCGAGGATGGAGTATTTTCCATTTGTATTTTTTATTGGCGAATGGGTTATAAGGAAAGATTTCCCTTTTTTGGTTGTGATTTCTATCACTTCTGGTTGTATGTTTTTAAGCTTCTCTATATCATTTTTTAAAATCGGACAGTGTTCACAAGGACTCTCAAAGCCTCCATAAGCTTTATAGCATGGTTTTCCTATGATATCTTCTCCAAAAAACTCTATTAAGCGTTTATTGGCGTAGGTAATTTTAAAGTCGCTATCCACTATGGCTACACCATCTCCCATGCTCATTAGAATTGTATTTAATTTGTCCTTTTCATGTTCTATACTCATTTCAAGTTTTCTTTTTTCAGTTATGTCTCTTTTTGAGCCGATTGCATATCTTTTGCCTTCATTTTCGAACGGAACACATATAAATTCGTAGATTTTTCCATCTTTGCAAGTTACTATTTTAGTTGATGGCTCGTTCTTCTCAATTGTTCTTATTGCAGGACAATCAAAACAAGGTTCTTTTTTATTCATATAAACCTCATAACATTTTCTACCTTCTATATCTCCGAATATCGACTTTAACTCTTTATTTGCAAATAATATAGTATATTCTTCATCTATTAGCTCTATATTGACTCCCATTCTATTTATTAGATTCTCATTTATCTTTTTTAAATATGTTAACTCTCTTTGGTCACGATTTATAACATTTTTAAGCTTTTCATATTTTTTTACCATATTCAAGGCAACAGTTGATGATATTAGTCCCACTCCCAGAATGGTAGCTGAGATTATTGTGGATTTAACCACAAGCCTCCACGTTATCTTCTGAAGCTGGGCAATTTCTATAATCCAAGGAACAAGTATGCATGAAAAAGTAAGGAGATACAATGACCTCTTTAGACTATTATAGAAGTCATCCCCGACCATTTTGAGTTATAAGGTTGTTTGCTCAGATTATATACTTTATCTTTCCAAATTCGAAAAATTAAATTTTTATATTTATTTTTGCACGAGTTTTATTGATAAAAATGAAAATAAAAGTTAAAGCCTATGATCTGGTTACATTGTTTGCAGATACCTCAAAGAAGAGGAGAGAGAAGATACGCAAGAAATACGGGTTTACTCAGAGAGACGTTAGAGTAATATACAGAAATCTTTGTAAGGGCAAGTGGAGAGTCATGGTCTCGAACTAATCCCAAAGAGAAAAAAATCTTCTGAGGATTCGAGGAGTTTCAATAAATTTTGGTTTCTCAATAATTCTAGGTTTTTCTATATTTTTTGGAGACGCAACTACGATGGGGTCATTGCTATTTAGAAATTCTTCTCTTTCGAGTTCCAACTTTATTAAAATTTCCTCTCTTTTTCTTTTTTCAGATAGTTTCTTTTCATTTTTCTTTCTTTCGTCGAAAATCCTTTGCCTATGTCCCAGTTCTTTACCTTCTTCATAGGCTTGCTTCGCCTGTTCTGAGATACCAATTTTACTTGCTTCATCCAATAGTTCCTTTCTTTTTCTCCAAACCCAACTTGCGAACTCGTCGTGACCATAGTATCCTACTTTGAATCCTAAATCCCTGATTTTTTTTAGTAATTCCTCTTTGACCATCGTTAATTATTTATTTGTAGAGATATATAAAGCTAAGGTAGATGAAAAGAACAAGGGTTAAAACCGGTATTTCTGGATTGGATAAGATTTTGCAGGGGGGGTTAATAGCTAATAGAGTTTATCTCATTGGAGGGACCCCGGGAGCAGGTAAGACTACCTTTGGAGCGCAGTTTTTGGTTCAGGGTGCTAAACTTGGAGAGCGTGGTATGTATGTCTCTCTTGTGGAAGACCCTAAGAATATAATAGCAGATATAGGAAGTTTTAATTTTGGATTAGTTGAGTTTGTAAATGATGGCAGAATAATCTTTTTGGATTTTGGAAGGAATCTTAAGGAAGGAATGGAATTTCCAACGGTTATGCAATTATTTGCAAAGATAAAGGATATTGTAACGCTTAAAAATATAAAACGGCTTGTTATAGACTCTATTTCTGCTGTCAGATTTGCAAGCGCGGATCCATTTTATGAGAGAAAACAGCTCGCCGAGTTTGTAAGGTCTTTGGAAGGCTTGGGATGCACAACTTTATTACTTTCTGAGATGAGCGACCCAAATAAATTTGCTCCAGAGCATTTTTTAACCCATGGCGTTATATTTTTACATAACTTTTTATCTAGGGGGGTAATGGTTAGAGCTATTCAAATACTAAAGATGCGCGGAACAAGGCATGATTGTAATCTCAGGAGATTGGTATTTACTGATAATGGTCTTGAAGTAAAGGAGGAAATAAAGCCTTAAAAATTTTATGTATTCTATTCTTTATATCTACTCCTCTTCTTCTGAATTTATTAAATTTTTTATGACTTCTCCCAATCTTCTTTTTTGTATTTTTGTATTCCATTTTTTCCTTAACTTTATTTTTAATACGTTGTCAAAGAATTGAGATATATGGCAGATAAATCCCTTCTCTTCGGGATTATCCACTATTATGAATATGGTTATTATTTTTTTAATTCTCATCTTACCTATTAAAAAATGAGCAAACCTAGCGACGTTCTTAGCATCATTATAAAGCAATAAAGTTGAGATAGAATCAAAGAAAAGAAAGTCAGCATCGTCTATAGCTTCAATTATACCTATGCTTATATCGGTGAGATTTTCTGGAGTTTTAATAAAAAAGCAGTTGCTTGGTTCGTCGTTGCATAGAGAAACCTCTCTTAGTTCTATGAGCGAATTTGTTATCGCCCTACTTATACAATCTATAAAAACCAAATTCTTTATATCTACTCCCTCCTTCTCAAGCATATCCCTCAAAGCTATAAAGGGCTTATTAGTAGTAACATACACCCCCTTCATGCATGGCGTAAGATACTTAATGAGCTCCGTAGTTACAATCGGATAATCCTCGGGGGGAGTTAGAATGAGATTAGCTAATTTCTTGCAGAGAAGCTCATTCAGCATTTTACCAAGCCTGAGCGTGCATACTGATCATTATCCCTTTATCGGTTATTCTATATTGGTATTCTCTATCGCTTTTATCTGAATATCTCATTTTTGGTATGGAAATCGAGTAAATCGCTTTATCGGTAAGCTTTGGACTCCATCTAAGCCTAATTATTGTATCTGCAAGGTAAGCTTCGTTATACCTTGTTATTCCAATGTTCTTGTCAATCTCGGTGGTTGCTATTATGGTGAATTTTTCACCACGTAGCTTTGAGAAAAGATAAAAAAGAGCTTTTCTGAGTTCCCCTTCGGTCGGGTAAACTGGATTCATCGCCGAGATGGAGTCTATAGCTATTCTCTCAAAATTTAGATTTGAGGCCACTTTTAGAGTTCTTATATGCTTTAGAATGTTTTCTACTGATAGAATCTCCTCAAACTCTCCGTTGCTTCGCATAGTTCCGATATCCAGAACCACTATCTTATTATCCTTTAAAAATTTCTCAAATTTTGATAGTCCTATGCTATTTGCCGCACATATTATGCCATTCAGCTCTTCCTCTAAGGCAATATATAACCCTCTTTCTCCCTTTTTTGCCCCCGCGTATAGAAAATTAAGACATAGTAGAGTTTTCCCTGAGCCTGGAGGTCCAGAAACAAGAGTTACGGTATTCTTTATTATACCTCCATTGAGCATTACATCGAGCTCTTTTATCCCGGTTGATAGCCGAATTTTTGGATCTATCTTAACCATGATTACGCACTCCTTTCTATGAGATGCTTAAGATTGATAAATAGATAAACCTTTTTTTTCTAAACTCGAAACAGTTAAAAAAGAAAGTTTAATAAGTAATAATTAGAATACTATATTCATTATAATTAGGGCTTGGAGGAGATTCTAAGTGAAAAACTTAGAAAAGGGATTGAGTCTGGCAATTGAAGCCATAATGGATGAATTGGAAAATACCTATGGCAGAGATAGAGCTAAGGAAATCGTATATAAAGCGGGTTATAATCTGGGCATGAAAAAAGGAGAAAAACTTAAAGATAAGGCTCATACACCCGAAAACGCCGTAAATATATTGCTAGATAGCATCTTTTCTTTTTATGAAACAAGCGTTGCCGAGGTGATTAAAAGAGAAAAGGGGGTAGAGATTGCAATTCGAGTAAAAAAATGTGCATTTCGAAGGGTTCTTGAAGATTTGGGATGCACCACCCCAGGAGTAATTTGCAGATTTATGATGGGCTTCATCGAAGGGGCTTTGAACACCATGACGGGGATGAAAACAAAGCACAGAGTATATACCTCTTCTATTTCCAATATGTGCGTTGGTTCTATAAGCCTGAGTAAAAAATGAAAGAATCCATATTCAAATTTAAATCTCCTTATACGATAGCTCTTGCTCTGGGTGTTGCGAACTATATATGGTATGTGGTTTTAAATAAGATATACATTTCAATAGGATATCCAAAGAAAGAAGCAGCCCTTTACTCATTCACCGCGTGGATTTTAACTCTGCCTTTTACATTTTGGTTGGTATATTTCTGGGCTTGTAAAAGATTGAAATTAAAGGTCAAAGAGGAACAAAAGATGTAAAGGCTTTTGGAGTAATTATGGAAATAAGCACTCCTATCCAGAGCAATATTACATAGTGCATCAAGGCGTTGTAGCTATCTCCTCCATCGGTTATTTTTATTACGATCGCTGAGAAGGCGGCATGAAGCACTATTAAGATCCATATTAAAAATAGAATGAAATCCAAGTTAAAAAAACCCAAGGTAAAGTGTGTTGGAAGGTATTGCTTACCTTCTCCCACTGAAAATTTCATAAAGATTTTTCCAAGAGCTTTAACAAGCCATACCACAACATAAATGGAAATCGCTATACCTATCATTGAGCTATAGAGCATTGCTCTTAGCTTTACCGCCGATTGAAGACGGAACTTTCTGAGATTATTTATTCTTATGAAAGTTTTGCTTATGGTTTCGCCGATGGTAGGAGGGTCTCCACCGGCATACGTAGCCTCTATGAATATTCTACTAAATTTATCTATTAGATTGCTTCCGCTCTCTCCAGCAAAATATCTCCAAGATGCCTCGACATCTCCCAAGCTAAGCCTTCTATACAAAGCATGTATGTTCTCAGTTAGAGGTCCATAGTTGTGCAGACGGATAGTGCCTATAACCGGGGTTATACTTCCTCCTCTTACTCCTGCGGCATTTCCCACCGTTCTAATAAAAGTTGGAAAGTTGTCGTCCTTCCTTCTCACAAGTTGCTCTTCCTTTAAAGCAAGAAACCCTACTAGTAGCCATGGAGTTTGAGAAATCGCTATTTTCACAGGCAGAGAAAACTTATCCAGAATTAATAGGAGGAAAAACAGAATAAAAGTAACTATACCTACCGGAAGTATTAAGCTTTCAATTCTTTCCCGTCCAGGAGTCTTTATTGGCAAGCTATGGTATAGCGGGTCAGTGGGGGTTACAGCCTTGATGAAGGTATATAAGCCGAGGTCTGCCATCAGAAAAAGGAATATCATCATATACACCATAGAGGTCATGCTCAGGTCAGTGAGCATAGGAAATATCAAAGCAAAGGCAGCCACAAAGGCAAGAGTAACTATAAGATTCAGATACATGTCATTCATGGTATCTATTTTATACAAAGCTTGCTTGTACATCCTCTCGTAGCCGTTCATAACCACATCTACTTCTTGCCTAAGGAATTCTCCTATTTCTTCACCCGCTTGAAAAGCATGGGCAAGCCTTTCAAGGAAATCTTTGAAGATTATACTTGGCGTGGTCTTGGCTGCAAGCCTACATGCCCTAACAAAACCCATTCCCCAAGCGTCTGCTACCTTCATTATCTTTTGCATTTCCTTTGTTACCGTTCCAAACTCTTCCTTCTCTGAAGCCATTCTGAATAGTATTTTCCTTTCTGCTCCGGTAGTGCTTATAACGCTGAGATATGTTATGAAAAGATGTATTTTTGTGTCTATATCTTTGGCTCTTGAATGAATGAAGAGGAACGGATAGATAATAGCTAAGATAAAACATGCAAAAGGTAGAATGTAAGGAATCATGGTTACAAATCCAGATAAGGACAATATGCTGAAAACAAACATTTTTAATACTACCGAAACGAGAATTCCAAAAATGACCAATGGCGCAAAAACAGAGGTGAGATACTTCTCTAAGGTTAAGTCCTTTCCAGCCTTTGCCAGAGTTTCAACTAATCTATCTTCTACATATTTCTTTGTATTTTTTATCCTTTCTTTGATATTTATTTCTCTAAACGATGGTAATTCCATAATCTTAATCTAATTTGAATGGTAAACCATTAATTCCGTCGTAGTTGAATGATTTTATAATCTCATAAACCTCATAATAGTCAAAAATTTTTCTTTTTACCATTTCTTTAATGATTCTTGCTCTTAGAGCTAAGTCATTGTAAATTTGTCTTTTATCTGAGTATCCAAGGATGTTTGCAATTTTATTTTCAAGAATATAGCTGTTGAACATCCCCTTGAAGAGATGCTTATCGCTTATAGGGTCCCATTCAAACATCGTTCTTGTGAGTATTCCTCCCACTTCCTTGTTGTATCCCTCGATTTCTGCGACCTCAGAAACCCTTCTAACAAACAGTCCCTTTCTATAATAATTGCCCATTATGACAGCTATGTTAAGATTGTCTATGAAGTTTATCGGTACATTTATAGGATTGCCGGTAAGCCTTTGAATCATTTTTCTTACTGAAGAGGAATGGAAGGTGGACATAACAGGGTGACCTGTTTGCATGGCTTGGAAAGCTATGCTACCTTCTGCTCCTCTTATCTCTCCAACTATTATATAATTTGGTCTCGACCTCAGAGAAGCGATAAGCAAATCTTGCATTGTTACTCCCCCCTCTCTTACTCCACCAGTAGTGGTAGTGAGTTGCTGCCAACAGTTGTGTGGAACTGTAACTTCAATAGTGTCTTCGCAAGAATATATCTTAGCTTTTGGATGAATGAATGCGCAGCAAGCATTTAGTAAGCTGGTTTTTCCGCTTGCGCTTTCACCACAGAAAAATATGTTCATGCCATGTTCTATGGCTAACCAGAAGTAACCAGCCATCTCAGCACTTATTGTGCCAAGCTCTACTATCTTTGGTATGCTCAATGGCTCTGAAACCTGCTTTCTTATCGAGAAGCTTGAGCCCCTCCTACTTATAGCCCTGCTATAGACTATATTTACTCTTGAACCATCTTCCAAAGTGCCATCTGCTATTGGCACGGCATCGCTCAGAGGCCTGTCTATCTTCTCGCTAAGCTTGTAGCAATATTCATCTAACTCCAAATCCGACTTGATAATTATGTTGGTTTTTAAAGCTCCAAATATCTTATGCACAATGAATATCGGTCCAAGACCCGAGCAGAATATATCCTCTATGTAGGGGTCTCTGCTCAGAGGCTCCAGAATCCCCATCCCTATTATGTTTTTGATAAGGTTATATTGCAAAGCTTCGTATAGCTTCTTATTTACGGGAATCTTCTTTACCAAGGAGAAATTAAATCTAAGCTTTTTCTTTTCTTCTTTTCCTTCTCCTACAATCACTACTTCATCAAGAAGGGTTTTTATTAAACTCTTTAGCTCCTCTATATCCCTTGGCTCTTTTGCATGCTGTGCCAAAAATAATATCTGCTCAAACACCTTGTCATAAACTTTCTGCTCTTCCTTTGAGAGTTGGGGTTCAATTGCATAGTATCTTGTTTCCTCTCCTTTTTTCCTGTAAATATGGACAAAAACAGGCTCTCCTGCTAGGTATATTATATTTGGAAACCTTATTGTCTGCATTTCTCTCTCGAGCTTTAAATGGAACTCTGGAGTCTCTCCAGTTTCCTTTTCAAATTTACTTATATACTCGCGTAAATGGGGATTTCTGGCGAGAAATTTTTGAAACTCGGCATTAGCTTTCATATTTCACACCTCAAAGGGGAGTCCTTCCACGCCATATTCCCTGTATTTCTTCACTATTTCGTAAACCTCATGGTAATCAAAAACCTCATTTTCAATCATCTTTTCTATTATTTTTGTTCTAAGGTTGAGTTCCTTGTAAATGTCCTTAACATTTACATATCCAAGCTTTTTGGCGATTTTCTCTTCGAGTATGTAGCTATTGTACATTCCAGAGAAAATTTGCGTATCTATATTTGGAATCCAGTTGAATACGCTTCTTGTAATTATTCCCTTTGCTTCATGGGAATAACCTTCTATCTCCACAACTTCGAGGACTCTTCTTATAAGCTTTCCATCTCTATACAAAGCTTGCTGAAACACAGCAACGTTTAAATTATCCATTGTAGTTTCGGGAACGTTTATTGGGTCGCCCGTAAATCTCTGAATCATTTTTCTTATCGAAGAAGCATGGAAAGTTGCCATGCATGGGTGACCAGCTTGCATTGCTTGAAAAGCAACCGCGCCCTCTACACCTCTTATCTCTCCAACTATTATATAGTCAGGTCTTGACCTTAAAGCTGCTTTTAGCAGGTCCATCATGGTAACGGTAGAAAGCACCTTTCTCTTTTCCTTTGTCAGGCTACCTCTCGTTATTAGCTGCTGCCAGTTTTCATGTGGAACATTCACTTCGGGCGTATCTTCTGCGGTAAGTATCTTCGCGTCATGCTTTATGAACACAGCTATAGCATTTAGCAATGTTGTTTTCCCGCTTGCGGTTTCTCCGCACACGAAAACCGACATTCCGTTTTCTAAGCAGAGCCAGAGATAAGCAGCTATCTGCGCACTTAGTGACTTCCAGTTTACAAGCTGTGTTATACTTAAGGGAACCGCTGCAAACTTTCTTATGGTAAAGCTTGAGCCTTTTCTGCTTGCTTCTCTACCATAGATTATGTTGATTCTTGAGCCATCTGGCAAAGCTCCATCTACTATGGGATTAGATTTACTAACAGGTTTATCGAGATATTCGCTGAGCTTGTAGCAATAGCTATTCAGGTCTTCGTCATAGTAGAATCCCACATTGGTTTCCATTAACTCAAAAATTTTATGGAAAAGATAGATGTTGCCAATGCCGATGCAGTGAATATCTTCTATATAATGGTCTCTTACAAAAGGCTCTAAAGCTCCAAGCCCCGCCATATCCTTCATGAACTTGTATCTAAGCTCGTCATATTCTCGCGGGGTCAGATAAACTTTGTCAATATTTTTCTTTTTCAAGATCTTTGAGAAAATCCCTTCTTTCTCCTCTTCCTCGCCTATCTGACATATTTCTCCAAGCATTTGGTCGAGCATTAACTTGAATTCTCTTGAATCCTTTGGCTCCATCTGAAACGGAATGACCTCAAGCATCTTCTTGAAAATCGCTTTATATTTTTCTCTTAGAGTTTTGGTGAACTTTGGCTCAATAACAATGTATTTTGGTTCTCTTTCTCCTTCTGGCTTGTATATATGAATAAATATGGGATCACCAACGGGGTAGATAAGGTTAATATCTTCCATATTCTTCATTTCTCTTGAAAGCTGGACATAGAACTCGGGCTTTGGGTTGCCTTCTTTTAAAAACTCTTTTAAGTATTCTCCCAAGTGAGGATTTCTCTCAATAGCCTTTTTAAATGATTGTTCGTCAGGCTTAGCCATAATTATGCCACCGCAGCTATTTCTATAACAAATCCTATCTTTGGCTCCACCCTAAAGCCTATTCCACCGGTAATCTGGATTGAAGAACCTCTAAATCTGTATATGTTTATGAATCTCTTTAAATCACCACCAATAGACTTTATTTCAAGTTTAAAATGAATATCACAAATTGCTCTCAATAAATCCAACACCTTTTGGTCTACAAGGGAAGGATTTGCAGTTATTATTATAGTTCTACCTGAATTTATGATTTTTTTTACAAAGGATATGAATTCAAATATATCTCTCTTTGAAAAATTCTCCTTTATTAAAGAATTTAATGTATCTATTATGATTGCTTCATTCTCAAACAATTTCTCTGCATTCATAAGCCTGTAAAGAAAATCCTCTCTCGGCACAACTTTACCGACCCTCGGAAACATTGGGATGTATAGAAGCTTCTTTGTGGTGATAAATTCGTGTATTCTATACTCTATGGACTTCATTTGACTTATAAAGTCCTTCATGGTCATTTCTGAACAAATATAAGTTACTGTATGCCCGTTTTTTAGGAAGCCATAAAGAAGCCTCTGACATACTATGCTTTTTCCCGAACCATCTTCACCTTCGATGAGCATAAGGGCACCTTTGGGTATGCCTACTCCAATCTTTCTGTGAAGCTCATCGCTTTCGATTTCTATTCTAAGATATTCTCCCTCCATTTTGCATCACTTCATTTGTTGAATAGATATTCATCCGAAATCCCCTTCTGCACCACCACTTTTACCTTATGCTTTCCACTCGATACGGCTGTAGTATTAAGCAAAGCTACCTCTTCTGGGTCCCAGAGAGAATTATCAATATTTGTGCTTCTGTCAACTATGCTGAAGGTGAAGTCTACCCATACGTCATCCAAAAAAACGGCTATGGAATTCGGGTCAATTACGGTTGAGCCCGAATTTAAGACATAGATTAAGGTGTGGCTACTTGGGTCGACATGCAAGATTTTTATATCGGTTTTAATGGTTTCCATTGCAGAGAGAGATTTCTTCTGCATTCCAAGCTTGAGCATATCGGCGGTTTCGCTTACAATACCCACTATGCCCGTTGCGACCGTTATCGCGGCTATGAATAGTATTAGATGGGTTGCGGTTACACTAAATCCCATATTTTACACCTTTTTAAAGCTATACAATGGCGAGGAGATGTCTTTTATCATAATTTTGCAGGTATGCCATCCATAGGAGAGGTTTTTATTTATGCTGAGCTTTAGAATTTCAGAAGGATTCCATATCGCATCGCCATTAGAATTTAAAAGTTGCATTGAATAGATATCAACCCACTCTCCATCAATTATCGCTCTAGTATCATTTACTGGAAATTCCTCGTAGCCAATGTTCTGTACATAGATAAATACTTGGGCATTTGCGGTTACATGAACCACCTCTATTTCTCCGCTGAGCCTGTCTCCAGCTTCCTTGCTCTTTAATAGACTAAACTGCTCGGCGCTTGTGATAACTTCATTTGCTACTGCAATAAACCCGCTTGCGGCAATTACTGCGGTTATAAACATGAGCAAAACATTAATTGATTCGCTCATACTAATACACCCAAGCATAGGAGTAATCTTCAGCGGGTAGCAAATGCTCGTGATGGTACCCTGAATTTATGTAGTATGTATCTCCCACCCCAGTTTCGGTAATCACCTTAACTTTGGTCGAGACTGGATAATTAACGGTAATTTCTATCACGTCTCCGGGTTGCCAGTAGAACTCGTCAGAAGTATTTGTGGAAATAAAGCTTTTTTCGATGAGAGTGATGTTATACCAGCCTACAATGCCATAAAGCTCGTCGGGCGCGAGTCCCGAGCTATCTTTTATCCACGTGGTATCTCTCGTGGTTAAATATAAAGTAGAACCATCGTAAAAAGCTCCTTTTACAAGCTTTGTTTTATTGCTCGGAGCCTCGCTTATATATCCAAGTCCAGTTATAGAGTAATTTTCCTGAGGTACCCATTTATTGTCAAGCACAAGAAACACATAATCTGGATCCAAAGTAGTGGTTCCTGAGTTTTCAACATAAATTTTGGTGGGGTTTCCTTTAATGACCTCTACAATCTTTACCTTCGTGTTTAATTCAGATAAGCTTCTCTGAGTTTTCTCTAAGCTTGCTTTATTAGTTATTAGAATATAATCTCCATAGGAGGTCACAAGTTCTATGCCTAAGATAACTGCACCTATGAATAATATGATAAATGCAATACCTGTGCTAAACCCCATTGCACCTCCCTCCTAATACAGAATGCCTATTCTTTCAAGCTCATAGGCAATTGAAGAATAAACATTGGTATCAACCTTTAATCCCCGAAGTTTTGCAATGAAGTAGAGAGAAATCAAATGCTCTTTTACTCCCATTTTTCTTGCTACAGGTTTTTCGTTTATTCTCATTTCTCTCGCATATTTTAGTACTTTATTTCTCACTTTTTCACTTATCCAGCCAATATTTTCATAATAGATGAGAAGATCGACCATTCCTCTAAATCCAACTTTTTTAAGCATGAATTCTATCCATTTGAGGAGTATCATTATAGAAACAGGGTCATTTCTTATATCGGCAAGGTATAGTCCTTTGGTTTCTTGAAGAATATCACTCACTTTATCCATCGGTAAAGAAGATGCCGAAAACTCCTCTATTTTTTGCTTAGGCATTTCTGCACTTGGCTTTGCTTGCTCAATTATTGGAGAAGTTTCTTCAGGTTTCTGGACGAATGGATTTATCTCATTGGTCACAAGTTCATAGACAGAGAGCATCTCCTCAAGACTTTTCTCAACCTTGTTTATTTTTTCCTCAAGCTCTTCATGAAGCCTTCTCACGTTTGCGAGGGTAGAATCCATTTGATTAACCTTATCCTCGAGCGATGCGATTTTCTCATCGAATTCAGAAGAGGGAATAGAAGGGGATATTACTTGTGAATCCTTTCCGAAAGGAGGGGACTCGTCGTCTTCGCTTCCAAAGGGAGGAGCATTTTCCTCGCTTTCTTCATCTTCTTCCCGTTTAAATGATAAATCTTCCTCCTCTTCATCAATATCGAATGGAGGAGCTTCCTCTTCTTCATCAAACATATTTGGGTCTATTTCTCCTAAATCTATCTCCTCATTTTCCTTTTTATTTCCAAGCACCATTAAAAAAAGGTTTGCTCAATTACAATAAATACATTATTTTTCTATGTTCGAAACTAATTTTGGAGATAGAATCTTTTCCCTACTACTAATCCTATTATCTTTCCGTTAAGTTTTATTCCTTCTTCAACAACTTCTCCAACTCTATTAAATCCTTTTGCATCGGTTTGTCCTAATTCATGATTAATAAAGGCTATCGTATCATAAGGTAGGTTGAGCAATTTTTCTGCATCCGGAATTTCAAGCAACCTTAATTTGCTTAGCTCGACGATCAGAACACAACCCTCTGGTAAATTATGTAGAGCTTTTTGAAGCGAACTCAGGTTATAAATAGATGAGTTTATTATGTTGTTATTAGCACTTACGCATTCTTCAGTAACTTTAAGGTTTACAATTTTTATTGCACCTATTTTTAGCAAGTCACTCAATTTCTCTTCGTAAACCAAGTTCTTGGGATAGCTTGTAATCAACACGACATTTCTAAGCTCTCCCCAAAATCTCAAAATAAGCTCTATCACCGCATTTTCATAGCAATCTTTGTGGGAATACTTAATCAAGGTTTTTCCTTTTAATAAGTCCGAGATAAAGTATTCTTTCTTAATATCGAGTTTGGTTTTTTCTTTGCTCTCTTCGGTTCTTAGTCCCTCTATCAAAAGTTTGCCCAGCTTTTCTTTTGGGTAGGTTATAAGAGCCTTATATAATACATACCCGGCGGCGGCAAAAAAACTTGTATATACGGCACTCCAGAATATTATATAGTTTGCAGATATCCAATATTTTGTTTTTAAATCTAATGTGGTGAAGTGCAGTATTATATGAGGAAAAAGGGCAACGGAAAGCATGTAAACCGAGACTATACCAAAGAGAAGCCAGGCTATTGAGCCATGTTTTGCCCTATCATAGATTCCCAACCAGAAGCGGATAGCAAGTAAAGAACTCCAAAATGCAATGAGATTGAATAAGGTTAAAAGGAGGATTATACTCGTCTTCATATAACCCCTCCTCTTAGATTATATGCGGTGTAGTCTATTATGCTTTCGACCGGGATTGTTACTCTTTCCTTGCTTTTGATACTCCTTATTACCCCGTCTCTCAATTCGAAAAGATCTATGAACAGCCCTTCTAAGAATGCATTTCTTTTATCTGCAAATGCGACAAATCTACATCCTTTGAATTGCTCTATGTATGATGCTAAGAAATCGTAATCTATGTTATTCATACTTAGGTCAAAAATTAGGAGAGAGTCTCTAGCAATATCCGCATCTTGTGGTTTCTTTGTTATAGATATTTTTTTGCTTTCAATGAACTCCTTCAGGTATTCTTTCAATGCTTTGGCTTTCTGCTTCGATGTTACTATCGCTACCCCTCTCTCCTCTCCAATATGCATCAAAGAAAGCTTTATAATCGCATCTTCATATCTCTCCTCTGGAGTATGGATGATTAGTACATACTTAGAGAGCTTTTTAAGCGTTTCATTTTTTAGAGGTTTCAGCCTTTTTCTTTCATAACCTTCAAATATGAATTTTCCTATGCTTTTTCTTGGAACATAGACAAAAGCCTTATATAATACATACCCGGCGGCGGCAAAAAAACTTGTATATACGGCACTCCAGTAGCACAGCAGTAGAATAAGGAGAGTTAAGTCCAGAGAGTTCTTTATAAGCATTGCAGTTGGAATTAATGGTATCCCAATCATAAATATTGAAGCAACCGTAAGCAAAAGCCATGCTAAAGAAGCTTTTGCGAGCCTTCTATAAATCTGTATATAGAAATAAATAGCCAAACTTCCGCTTATGAGGGAGAGCAGTATAAATGTGAGAAGCCAAGAACCCACGCTCATTTTTAAAGCTCCCTCTCACCTCTGGCCGTTCTTATTATAACCCTTCCAGTACTTAGGTCGAATTTCATTGTTCGGCCTATTTTTCCACCGATATCTTCCCCTATTAGCTTGACCTTATTTTCTTTTAAAGCTTCTTTCACAGCCATTACGTTCCGTTCTCCTATTGTAGCTTCGCTATTGCTGAATGAGAACATATTTGCACCGCCGGCTATTTTTGCTGTTAATTTTGAGGCATCGCCACCAAGTTTTTTTATCATGTCCATAGCTAAGGGTATTGCGGTGTCTGCAAACTTTGCCCTGTTCTCGGAATTGGCTGACTCTTTGCTGCTTGGAAGCATTATATGGGCTAAGGCTCCTATTTTGTTAGTAGCATCATAGAGTGCAATTCCCACACATGAACCTAAGCCTATGGTGATAAGTATTGTAGGATTTCTTCCAGCCCTCACGTCGGCTATCCCCACATTTACTTCCTTGCTCATCTATAGACCTACTAAATTTTTTCTGAGATAGCATCAAATATCTGATTAAGGGTTTTTGCATTCGATAGAACTATCAGATTCCCATTAACCTCATTATTAGACTCTATGAAGCTGGTATTCATTAACAAGAGCTTGATATCCTTGGATTCAAATATTTTTAGAATTTCGTTGAAATATGAATTCACGATAATATTTGGAGGGGAGACATAGATTTTAAATCCCAGAAAATCAGAGAACGTATTCACAAAGTGGGAACCAAGAATATTGCCAACCTCTTGTATAGCGGAGATGTCCATTTCATCAAGCTCTTTGGTTGTGCCGAGCTTTCTGCCCATTAGAATATCAACAAGGTTCAGAGCATTTTCTCTGGAGAAAGTAAGAAGAAGTGCAAAGGAAAGCTCCCCCTTGGCTATTAAATACACACCTATTCCATCTAAATAGACTTTTTCTGGCTCTGTGAGCATTATCTCAGGTATTGAGATCATTATTTTTTTATTTACCATATGGCTAAGCGAATTTGCAGCATGACTTGCTCCCATATTACAGATTTCTTTTAATACATCTCTTTCAAAGTCTGAAAGCTTCATTCTATCATCACTTCCTTAATTTTATCAAAAATTACTTTCAGTGATTTCTTATCAGGAGAGAGAAAGAGATGTCCAAGTATTTCATTTGGAGGTATTATGAAGTCTGTATAGAAAAATATGGCCTTTTCAGCCGTTTGACCAAGCTCTGCCACGAGGTAATTTAACAAAGCACCCGCCATATCTACAGTAAAAGCGGGAGGAGTGGGGGTTATTTTTAGTTTTAGAAAGTCGGCTATTGCGTTTGCAAAAGAGGAAGCCATTATATTGCCAACCTCTTGTATAGCGGAGATGTCCATTTCATCAAGCTCTTTGGTTGTGCCGAACTCCTTGCCGAGAAGCAGATCGGCAAGGTTCAGGGCATATTTAAGCTGGTAGAACAACATCAAATAGCCAGAGATATCACCGTTGAATTTCACAAGAATACCTGCGACTATCTCTTCTCTCCCTTCAACAACATTTGGAAATTCTTCCAAAGGAAGAACATCAAAGTCTGGCACCCTTATCTCAACTTTTTTATTCATTATCTCAGAGAGAGAATTTGCGGAGTAGCTTGCTCCCATGTTTCCAATCTCTCTAAGCACGTCTTTTTCAAATTCGCTTAGTTTCATTTTCCTTTCTCCCTTTTAAAGTAGAGAAGCTATATCAAGTATCAGTACCACCCTTCCATCTCCAAGTATTGTAGCCCCTGCAAACCCTTTGACTCCTTTCAAAATATTATCAAAGGTTTTAATCACGATCTCTTGTTGTCCTATTAATCCATCTACTCCCAACCCTATGGGCTGGTTTTCTTTATCAACGACCACCACGGGGTATTTCTCCTTGTTACCATTTTCTGATATGCCAAGCAGTCTATCAAGCTCGATTATTGGTAATATCTTGCCTCTAAGGTTGATGACCTTATTGCCCTTAACAGTTTTTATCTCCTCTCTTTTAACGTTGAGAATCTCAAGAACATTGCTTAAAGGTATAGCATAGATTTCTTGCCTAACTTTAATAAGAAGAGCCTGAATTATAGCTAAGGTTAGAGGAAGCGTTAGCGTAACTCTTGTGCCTTCTCTTACCTTAGACTTTATTTCAACCACACCTCCAAGCGAAGTTATCTTGCTCTTTACAACATCCATGCCCACGCCTCTCCCCGAAACATCGGTAACTTTTTCTGCCGTGCTTAGCCCGGGAGCAAAAATCAGGGAGAGAGCTTCTTCGTCGCTTATTTTATTGGCTTCTTCCTCTGTTATAATTCCCTTCTCCACAGCTTTTTTCCTGATTTTGTCGGGGTCGATTCCTCTTCCATCATCTTCGACAATTATTTTTACATGATTTTTCTCTCTCTTGGCAATGAGTTTTAAAGTTCCAACTTCACTTTTTCCAGCCTTTATTCTTTCTTCAGGAGTCTCTATCCCATGATCTATGCTATTTCTAAGCAGATGAACTAGTGGGTCACCTATCTCATCCAAAACAGTTCTATCAAGCTCTATGTCCTTGCCCTCTATGATAAAATTAACTTTTTTACCTTCCTTTTTCGCAAGGTCTCTTACCATCCTTGGAAATCTGTTGAAAATAAATCCGACTTCGACCATTCTCATTTGCGTTACTATATCCTGAAGATTGGTGGTCAGCCTATTAATGTTGGATAGAGCCTCTCTCAATTCTTCTATGTCATACTTGCTTCCTATCTGAAAAAGCCTGCTCTTACCAATGACAAGCTCTCCTACAAGATTCATAAGAGAATCAAGCTTATCTATCGAGACCCTGACGGTTTGAACGTTTCTCAAAACGTTCTTTGTACTTACTATACTAGGCTTCTTCTCTTCTTTTTCAGATTTAGCTGTAGTTTCGCTTACCTCTACTTTTTTAACCTCGCCAATTTTCTCTATTACTTCCTTAATTTTTTGAGGAGTTTCTGAGGTAGAAACCACAAGCTCAAAGCTTTTTTCAAATCTTCCATCTTCTATATCTTGCAAGGGTGGCGAGCTATCAATTATTTCTGCAATTTCGTCGAGGCTTTTAATAACCATGAATGCTCTAACAGACTTTAGAGCGCAGTCTTCGCTCAGCTCCACCCTTATTTTTAATCTCGATGTTTCTTTTGACTTAACTTCTTTTTTCTCTTCATCCTTCTTATTCTTGCTCTCATCTTCTCCATCTTCTCCAAAACTCTCCAATTTTGATATTATATCAGAGATTTCTCCTTCTTCTTTACCTTCCTCTGCTATTTTATTAACCATCTCCCTAAGTTTATCAAGCGCTTCAAGTAGAACATCTATTAGGTCACTTGAGACATGAATTTCCCCTCGCCTTACCTTATCTAGGAGATTCTCCATTTTATGAGATAGCTCAGCCACCTTGCCAAATCCCATAGTGGCGGACATTCCCTTTAAAGTATGAGCATATCTAAATACCTCATTCAGAACTTCATAGTTCTCTGGATTTTGCTCAAGTTCTAATAAGCTTTGGTCTAAAGCGCTCAGATACTCCCGAGATTCGCTTATATATATATCGAGATATTCCTCATTACTCACGATGCTTTACCTCCGAGAAGAGCAATAATCTCCTTGGAAATTTCATGCAAAGGTAAAACTTTGTCAACACAACCCGTTGCTATCGCAGCTTTGGGCATACCAAAAACCACGCTTGTGCTCTCATCTTGGGCAATTGTGGTGCCCCCTTTCTCTTTTATAACTTTGATACCATAGGCTCCGTCGTTCCCCATGCCGGTTAGAATCACGCCTATAACATTTTCTCCATAAGCCTCTGCTGCCGAAATCATCGTCGGGTCTACTGCGGGTCTAACAGAATTTATTTTTGGACCGTCGTCCAACGTAATCTTTGAGTTATTAACAAGCATGTGATAATCGCCCGGTGCAAGCAGGGCTTTCCCCTCTATAATTCTATCTCCTTCTTCCGCCTCCTCAACCTCTATTTCGCTAAGAGAATCCAAGCGTTCTGCAAAGCTCCTTGTAAACTGCTTGGGCATGTGCTGAACAACTAAAATAGAAGCGGGAATATTCTTTGGTAAATGTGAAATAATCTCAACAAGAGCCTGAGGTCCACCAGTAGAGGCTCCTATAACTACTAATTTTTTGGTAAAAGAATGAAAGTCTATCTTCTTCGGCTTCCTATTTTCTAGTTTAAGTTTTCTAACCCTTGCATTTGCAGCCAGCTTTACCTTCCTTATTATTTCATCCCTTATTTTTTCTATGTCCAATGATATTGTTCCAGAGGGTTTCTGAATATAGTCTACTGCACCATAACTTAAAGCCTTAACCGTAGCCTTGGTTCCTTCACCAGTTAGTGCGCTGAGCATCACAACAGGCAGGGGAGACTTGTTCATTATATATGCTAAAGCTGTTAGTCCATCAACTCTCGGCATTTCCACATCGAGCGTAACGACATCTGGTCTTAGCTTCTCTACCTTCTTTATGGCATCTTCTCCATCTCTTGCCGTGGCGATAACTTCTATCTCTGGGTCAGAATTCAGAATTTGCGTGATCATCTTTCTCATAAATGCAGAGTCATCAACCACCAGAACTCTAATCGTCAATAAAACCTCACCACCCTTAGGAGTTCGCAACCTTGTTTATCACTTCAAGAACCTTATCCTTGTTGAAGGGTTTTACAATGAAATCCTTGGCGCCAAGCTCGAGAGCCTCCTTGACCATAGCTTCCTGCCCAAGAGCGCTTATCATCACAATCTTTGCATTTGGATCTTTTTTCATTATCTCTCTCACAGCTTCTATCCCATTAACTCTGGGCATGACGATGTCCATTGTAACCACGTCGGGCTTCAACTCCATGTATTTCTGCACAGCTTCGTTCCCATCTTGCCCTTCTCCCACTATTTCGTGTCCTCCTTTACCCAAGATGTTCTTTAGCATCATTCTCATAAAAGCTGCATCATCTACGATTAGAATCTTAGCCAAAGGTATCACCCCGTTAAAAAAATAAATTAAAGAATATTTATACCTTTTTTTTCGAATATTGAAACGTTTTTCGAGTTTCAATATTTGAAAAAATAATTTTATATTGCTCTCATAAGTAGTTTCAATTTGAATAATGAGTCAGATACTTCTACTTAAGAGGGGTAATTATAAAAATCTCTTTGAAAAAATAAAAAAGATAGGTTATTCTCCATTTTTAATTTCGAAATTAGATGAAATAAAAAAAGGAGAAATAAGCATAGATTGTGCTATTCTTGATGCTTCACAGAATATAAAGACTTTTTTTAACTTTTTAGTTAAAAAAGAAGTCCCTGTTATAATTATAATAAAGAACAACGATTTAAATACAGCGCTTCAATTTCTGAAGAGAGGAGCATACGATTTTGTTCCCGAGCCGATTTCCGAAGAAGCTCTGTTGATTGCGCTGGAAAGAGCCTTAGAAAGAAAAAGATTGATTGAAGAGAGAAAAAGAACCGACAGGTTAATAGATGAATACATGAAAAATGTGGATAAAAAGGTGGAAGAGCTTGCAAAAGACCTAAAGGAGTCTGAGCAGAGATATAAGGAACTTATAGAGAATTCTGGCGACGGATTTTTTGTAATGGACATGAAAGGCATTATAGTTTATGCCAATGAAAGCTTTTCAAAAATTTTTGGGTACTCTAAAGGCAAAATTATAGGAAAAAACATGCTACTGTTAATACATCCTGAAGATGTATCTAAAATAAAAAAGATTTTCAGGAGAGATTATAAAATACCACCTATTTTCGAAATTAAATGTATAAAAAAAGATAAGAGAGAGATATTCATCCAATTTAATATGAACAGAATTAAAAAGGGAGGTAATTGTGTTAAAATTCAGGGTATAGCGAGAGATGTAACATTATTGAAAAAAAAATCCGAAGAACTTGAAAAACTCAATCATGAACTCTTTCTAAGGCAGGAAAAACTTGTTGCACTAACACATGAGCTAGAAAAAAAGAATTTCGAGCTAGCTAGAGCCAATAACTTTAAGGATATATTTTTAGATATAATGAGGCATGATTTGTTAAATCCAGTAGGTATAATATTGGGTATCACGAGAATAGCTATGGAAGAGGATTCTGTTGAGAAAATAAAGGAAGAACTTGAGATAATATACAGAAACGCTGAAAAACTCCGAGAACTAATAGAATCAGCTTCAACCTTAGCCAAAATAGAAAGCTGTTCTCAGTTAACTTTTAAAACCTTAGATATTATGAAAATTCTTCGAAAAGTTATAAAACAGTTTGAACCTTTATTAAAGGAAAAAAATATGGCCCTTGTTCTTACAGGCAAAAAAACATGCTATATAGAGGCAAATCCCATAATTGAAGAGGTATTTTCAAATCTAATATCCAATGCCATAAAATATTCTCCAGAAGGCGGTAAGATAATAGTAGGTGTTGAGGAAGGAAAAGGAGAAGAAAAGTATGAAAACGAAGTAATAATCTACGTCAAAGACGAAGGCATAGGCGTGCCAGACGAATACAAAGAGGGTATATTCGAAAGATTCAAAAGAATCAAAAAGGAAGGAGTAAAAGGCTCAGGCTTGGGTTTAGCGATAGTAAAACGCTTGGTAAAGCTACATAACGGTAGAGTTTGGATCGAGGATAATAAACCAAGAGGAAGTATATTTTATGTTGAGTTGCCTAAGCAAAGGAGAAAGTTAAAAGGACTCTCTTCTAAGATAAACGGAAAGTACAAAAAAGCTGATTTCTAAATAGAAAAATATTATGCTGTAGCTTGAGCGGTTTCTGCTCCGATCTCTCGTTCATTTCTTGGCACAAGTTTGTCCACATCTATTAATATTAGAAGTCTGTCCTTTATTTTTCCTACACCATATATGTATTCGGCATCTTTTGTTGTCAGGGACAGCGAAGATTCTATATCTTTCTTAGGTAATCTCATAACTTCGGTAACGGCATCAACTATCATACCAATGGTTGTGGAATCAGAAAGTTCAACTATCATTATCCTTGTTTGTTCAGTATTCTCGGCTTTCACGCCCAACTTTTTCCTTAGGTCCATCACCGTGGTTATTTGCCCTCTAAGATTTATTACGCCTTCAATAAAAGGAGGGGAATTGGGTATCCTGGTTATTTCTGTAACCCTTATTATCTCCCTCACCTGCGTTATATCGATACCATACTCCTCCCTTCCTAGTCTGAACACCACGAGCTGAAGTTCTCCCGAACCGTCATCTAAATTTGCAACCCCCATCATTTCTTACCTCCGTTCGTGGCCAGCACTTTCTTCTCTCCCTCAAATTTATGTCCAGATGCTACAGACGTTGCAATTTCGACCTTAAAAGCTTCGGTAGCTTCCTGAAGCTTGTTGGCTATGTTAGCAAGCTCCTGAGCGCTTGCGGTAAGTTCTTGCATGCCTGCGGTAAGCTCCTGAGCTGCTGCACTTGCTTCTTCGGTTGCGGCCGCGGCTTCCTCGGCAGAAGCCGAGATTTCTTCCGCCGATTTGGTTATATTCTCAGCTGCCGCCTGTTGCTCTTGGGTGGCTGCGCTAATTTCACCTATCATTGCAGAGACTTTATTTGCGGCTTCAATTATTTGCTCCAACACCGCAAGCACATTGTTAACCATGGTAACTCCTTCTTCAACTTCTTTTGTACCTCTGTTCATCGAATCTACCGCCTTCGTTGTCTCGCTCTGAATACTCCTTATCAAATCTCCTATTTGCTCGGCAGCTTTTCTTGATTCTTCTGCAAGCTTTCTTACCTCCTCTGCGACCACTGCAAAACCTCTGCCATGTTCTCCTGCTCTTGCCGCTTCGATTGCTGCATTTAATGCAAGTAGGTTTGTTTGGTCTGCAATGTTTGTTATCAAATCTACTATCTTACCTATCTGCTTGCTTCTCTCTTCTAATTCCGAAATGACCTCCGCAGCCTCTCCCACCACAACGTTAATCTTACCCTGTCTCTTATACACATCTGACGCTGCCGACGAAGGCTTAGGTGTAGATCTCGGTGGTCGCCGTATCAT
>CBFDVL010000003.1:0-31578 GCA_965613365.1 uncultured archaeon
AGATGTGTATAAGAGACAGTCCTTATAATAAACCTATGGAAAAAAATGATGTGATAGATTACTTCAAAGAATATGAAACTTTATTATTAGATATCAAGGATAGAGAATTGAATGTTCCTCTGAAGTCAGAGTTTATAATCTCTATAGTTGGACCAAGAAGAGCGGGAAAAACATATTTTCTATTATACCTGTCCAAGAAAATAGGCGAGAATTATCTCTATCTCAATTTTGAGGATTCGAGATTAGCTGGAATATCACACAAAGAGATAAGAGATATTATAAGGGTCTTCATCGAATTATATGGAAAGCCACCTCATTATCTTTTTCTTGACGAGGTGCAGGAAATAGATAAATGGGAAAGAGTAGTCAGAGAACTTCATGATTTAAAGAAATATAGAATCTTTTTGACAGGTTCCTCTTCAAAATTATTAAGTAGAGAGATAGCCACCCAACTTAGAGGGAGAACCCTCTCTTTTACTTTACTTCCTCTTAGTTTCAGAGAGTTCCTGAGATTTAAAAATAAAAAAATCCCAAAGTATATGAGTAGAGATGACGAAGCAAAAGTAAGAAATTTTCTCAGAGAGTATCTTGAATTTGGAGGTTTTCCAGACGTTGTTAAAAACGAACAGAAGGTCAAGATACTTAAAGAGTATTCCGACCTTGTTCTTTTCAGAGATTTTATAGAGAGATATAAAATAAAAAATATAGAGGTTGCGAGAATGCTCCATTCATTCATGTTACAAAATTTTTCTAAGGAAATTTCAATAAAGAAGTTATTTGATAGAATAAAAACAAAAAGCAGAGTTGCAAAGGATACAGTTTATAACTATGTTACAAAACTTGAAGATACGCTCTTTTTCTTTTTCTTAAAAAAGTTCTCACTAAAGGCTCATATAAGAGAAACGTGGCCAAAGAAAATATATCTCTGCGATACTGGGTTATCAAAGACTGTTAGATTCTCTCCAGACTATGGTAGATTGATGGAAAATGCTGTATTCACAGAGTTCATCAGAAAGCAAAATGAGAATCCTCTACTGGAGATATTCTACTTCCCATTTAGTGGTGGAGAAGTAGATTTTGTAGTTAAGGAAGGCACAGAAATCAAACAACTGATTCAGGTAACTTATGCTTCTGCAGAAGACGAGATTGAAAATAGAGAGGTCAAATCGCTATTGAAAGCTTGTGAAAAATTGAGATGTAAAGATTTAGTTGTAATAACATGGGACTATGAAGACAAGAAAATAATCAAAGAAGAAAAAATCAGATTTATTCCATTGTGGAAGTGGATTCTACAATTGTAATTTGTAATAAAACATAAGTATTTTAACGTTTTATAAATTTTGATAGATGAAAATGAACTCATGAATTTTATAGAAAACCATATATGGTTAGACCTACAAAAGAATCTGAATACGAGATAGTTGTTCCGAAGTTTTATAATATTTATCTAGGAGCTTTAGTTTATCAAACTTGTTTCTCAATCCTAACCCCTTCTCTTGTAATCGGTGCTTTAAAGGCTTCGCATCCTTCTTTGGCTATCGCCTTTATAACCTCTTCTTCATTTTCTGGAGTATATGCTATCATGCATCCCCCTCCTCCCGCGCCTGTAAGCTTTGCTCCTCTGGCTCCCGCATTTCTTGAAGCATAAACTAAGCGAGATAGCTTTTCTGTCGATACTCCAAGAGCTTCCAACAAACCATGATTAATATCCATGAGCTCTCCTATGCCTTCAAGATTTTCCTCTTCGAGAAAATGCCTGGCTTTTCTTGTTATATTTCCAATCTGAGCGATTATGCTGTCTATTATTTCTGGATGCCTCTCCCTACGCTCTCTAACACTTTTAACAAGCTCTGCCGTTGACCTTGGGTCTGCAGTGTAACCTATGACCAGGGGTAGCTCAGAGAATGCTATATTCGTATGTCTTTTTTTAGCTGGCTCGATGAATAGCACGCCTCCAAAGGTTGAGGTCAGCGTATCTGTTGGCGAAGCTGCGCCTTGAACTTCAAGCTCAACCCTATGCCCAAGCTTTGCTATTTCCTTTTTTTCAAGAGTTATACCAAGAAGTTTCGAAAGTGAGGCTATCGTAGCGACGCTTACCGCAGCAGAAGAGCCCAAACCTGAGGCGGGAGGAAGTTGAGACTTTATTATTATATTAACTCCACGAGTCTCATTTGCCTTATTGAAAACAAGCTCAACTGCTTTCTTTACGTATCTGAATCTTCCTTCGGGCTTTAAATTAGAAAATAATCAAAGGAGAAAAAATCAGGTTTATTCCGTTGTGGAAATGGATTCTAAAACATTGAATAAACATAAGTATTTTAACGTTTTATAAGTTTTGATATGCTATCAAAACTTAAAGCAAAGGATGCAATGCTTAGAAATATTACTGTAATTTCTCCCGAAGATTCTCTTGCGGTTGCAAGGCTAATTATGGAGAGACATGGAATAGGAGGATTGCCAGTGGTCGAAGAAGATAAGCTTGTGGGAATGATAACTCACAGAGATATCATACTAATAGGCGAAATAGGCGAGCTTAAGGTAAAAGACGTGATGATGCGCGATATAATTACGGTTGAAGAAGAAACTCCTTTGGTCGAGGTAATGAGGATAATGAAGGAGCACGGTTATCAACGAGTTCCCGTTGTTAAAGGAGAGAAAATTGTTGGGTTAGTAACACAGAGTAGCGTGATCGAAGCTATAATGCGTGAACGATAACTTTATCTATTTTTTCAATCAAAGCTGAAATACATGGAAAAGGAGCTTAGGGTATTGAAGATAAAAAATGGCACGGTAATTGATCATATAGAAGGAGGGCAAGCATTAAACGTTTTAAAGATCATAGGCGTACCGAAAACCACTGTTACAATAGCCATGAATGTGCCTTCCAAAAAAACCGGAGTAAAAGACATAGTCAAGGTTGAGGGGAGGGAACTTAAAGAAGAGGAAGTAAACAAAATTTCCCTCATATCACCAAGAGCTACGATAAATATCATAAGAAACTATGAGGTTGTGGAGAAAAGAAAAGTGGAGATACCCAAAATTGTGGAAGGTGTGCTAAAGTGCGCTAATCCAAATTGCATTACAAACTTCGAGAACGTAGCTACTAAATTCATAACCGAGAGCAAATCTCCTATAAAGTTAAGATGCTATTACTGTGAAAGAATAATGGAGCAAGAAGACATCGTTAGGCAGTTCTAATTGGCTGAAACTTATACCCATAGTGAATTATACCTGAAGAACCATCTTCTTTGATTTTTCTAAAGACCGCCTCTACTTTCATTCCGATTTTCATTTCTTCTGGCGAGCAATTTACTATTTGTGTTGTTAGCTTAGGTCCTTCGTCAAGCTTTACGATTGCCATGATATATGGAGCTTGCTTACCAAAATCCTCTGGCGAAACATGAATTGTAGTATAGGTTAGCACTATGCCTTTGCCTTCAAGCTTATGCTCTACTATCTTGCTTTCCCTTCTACACTTAGGGCAGAGATTACGAGGAGGAAAATAAACCCGATTGCAGTTTAAACATTTTGTACCTACAAGATTATATCTGCTTTTTATATTTCTCCAGAACCTCGGAATTGAACTCATTTTTTCTCACCCTTATTTGCTGAATATATGCACTACCGCCGTTCCTCCTGAACCACCAACATTATGGGTTAAGCCTATATCTGCATTTACCTGCCTTTTCTCGGCTTCTCCTCTCAACTGAAGAGTAATCTCTACAGCTTGAGCTACCCCAGTAGCTCCTACAGGGTGACCTTTTGCTTTTAGTCCACCTGATGTATTCACGGGGATTTTGCCTCCTATTTCTGTTAGTCCTTCTTCTGTGGCTTTTCCTCCTTTCCCAATTTTAAC
Source organism: uncultured archaeon (assembly GCA_965613365.1). GTDB lineage: Archaea > Hydrothermarchaeota > Hydrothermarchaeia > Hydrothermarchaeales > CAZSVW01 > CBFDVL01. Next base: position 3,857 of record CBFDVL010000003.1, read on the forward strand.
AAAGCCTAAGCCTTCTATCGCAAGAATCTCAGCGATTGTAAAGCAATCATGCACCTCAGCTACTTCTATCTGCTTTGCTTCTATTCCCGCTCTTTTATATGCTTCCTTTGCTGCATTTATTGTAGCATCCATTATCGCGATGTTCTCCCTTCCATGCAAAGATATCGTGCTTGAGGCTTGACCACTACCTATAATATAAACAGGGTTATCCACAAATTCCTTAGCTTTCTTCTCAGAAGCTAAAACCAAACATGCTGCACCATCTGTTATAGGTGAGCAATCAAGTAGTCTTAAAGGCTCCGCTACAATTGTTGAGTTTAGCACGTCTTCCACCGTTATTTCAAACCTGAACTGAGCATAAGGATTATTAACAGCATTTCTGTGATTTTTAACAGAAACCAAAGCTAACTGTTCTCTCGTGGTTCCATACTCATGCATATGCCTTCTCGCCATCATCGCATAGAGTCCGGGGAAGGTCATGCCAAGGTTAGCTTCCCATTCTTGTTCGGCAGCAGTGGCAAGAATCTGAGTAGTCCTCTCTGTTAGTACGTCTGTCATTTTCTCCACCCCTCCTACTACTACTATATCATAAAAACCCGATTCTATTCCCATTATCGCATGCCTTATAGCTAAGCCACCAGAAGCACAGGCAGCTTCTACGCGTGTTGAGGGAATTGGAGTTAGCCCTGCATAGTCCGCGATTAACGAGCTAATATGTTCTTGGTCTATGAATCTTCCACCCGACATGTTTCCAACAAAAATTGCATCTATGTCTTTGCCGTCTATGTTAGCGTTTTCTATGGCTTTAGTGCCAGCTTCAACGAAAAGTTCGGTAAACGATGTCTCCCATAGCTCGCCGAACTTGGTTAATCCTACGCCTAAAACAGCTACCTTCATTTTTCTCACACCTTTATCTTTCCTTTAAACTTGGCATATGTTGCATAGTCCACGTATTTTTTAAACGAAATATAATCTTCAACTGTAGGAGCCAAGCCTCTCTTCTTCTCTATCTCTTCCTCTACAACAATGCTAAAGGAATCGCTGCCAGCGCCTGAGCCAAATGAAGTTATAAGTATCCTCTCGCCGGGAGAAGCTTCGTCTAAGAGCTTTGCAAGCCCTAAGAGAGAAGAGCCAGAGTAAGTATTGCCTATCCTATCCACAATTATTCCTTCTTCTACTTGCTCTGGAGTAAATCCAAGCCTCTTAGCTATTACCCTTGGAAATTTTCCGTTTGGCTGGTGAAAAACAACCTTATCAAAATCCTCTGGCTCTGCTCCGAGCTTCTCCATTAAGCCTTTGGAAGCATTGTATATGTGTTTAAAATATGCTGGAGCGCCAGTAAATCTTCCTCCATGCCTTGGATAAGGCTCGCCTTCCCTACGCCAGAAGTCGGGGGTATCTGTGGTATAAGAATAGGTAGCTTCTATTCTTGCGATTAAAGAATCTTTGCCTATAATATATGCCGCGCCACCAGCTGCCGCAGTATACTCTAAAGCGTCTCCGGGGGCACCTTGAGCGGTGTCTGCTCCTATAGCCAAGCCATATTTTATCATGTCGGAGCTAACTAACCCCATACAAGTTTGAATACCCGCTGTGCCAGCTTTACAGGCGAACTCATAGTCTGCTACCGTAAGCTCTGGAGTAGCTCCGATCGCTTCAGCCACCACCGTTCCAGTTGGTTTAACAGCATAAGGGTGACTTTCTGAACCGACATAAATTGCTCCTATTTCCTTTGGGTCTATCTTACCCATCTTCAAAGCATTTCTTGCAGCTTCCACAGAGATTGTAATCGTGTCTTCATCGATGTCTGGAACAGCTTTTTCATAAATTTTCAATCCTCTTTTTATCGCCTCAGCATTTCCTCCCCATACCTTTGCGATTTCTTCAACTTTAATTCTATATCTTGGAATATATACTCCATAACCAACTATTCCTACTTTTTCCACTATATCCTCCTCCTCAATTCTTTTATAAGCTCTTCGGGGTCTTCAAATCTCGAAATTATTATCGGTATTCTCTCCCTTTCAGCTATTTTAATTCCGAGTGGGTCAACCTTCTTTAATCCCTGAAGCACTACTACGCCAGGCTTGATACTTGAAACTCTTATAGCCACTAAAGGAGACCTTCCGCTTGAGACCTTTGTAAATACTAAAGCTCTTTCAGAAGTAAGCCCATAGATTTTTATAAACTCATCTGAGCTCATCTCAAGTATTGCCTTTATGCTGTCTATCGCTGTATAACCATAAATCTCCTTATTTTTTAAGTGGCGATTAGCCACGAATTTTCCATTCACTACGCTACAAAAATCCTTAATTTTCATTGGAGTTGAGAACTCTCTTATATCTAGAATCGCCTCATTCTTAACTCCACTACCATGCATTCTCTTATAGGCTCTTAAAACTTTGCTCCCTCGCTTCTCATCTATATTAATTAAAGCTTCGACAAATCTTTTTATCATATTAGCACCGGGAGATTTTCTCCTTCCGCTCTCATAGTCGCTTACCACGGAGGGTGAAACACCAAGCTCCTTGGAAAGCTCCAACTGAGTAACTCCAAAAATCTCTCTCCATTTTTTTATGGTTTTATAGGGGTTCTTCGAAAGAACGATCTCTCCAGCTATTTTTATTGAAAACTCCTGCTTATAATCATCATCCATTGTTTCCTTTGCTCTGCGTTTTTGATATAAAAAATTTTCGGCAACAACCTTTTTAAAATTCGACATAAGTCGAATTTTAAGTTAAGTTTGCTAAGGTGAGTTTTTATTTACCATAGATAGTTACAAGGGGTCGTAGGGTAGCTTGGTCCATCCTCGCGGCTTCGGGAGCCGTGGACCCCGGTTCAAATCCGGGCGACCCCATCTTAGAAATCTTAATTTCTCTTCTAACCAAAGGAGTTGGCTGTATGGACTGGGAAAAGGAAATTAAAGAAACTCTCATCTATCTTGTAATAGGGATAGTCCTAGCTTATTCTTTAAATATAGGTTTAGGACATGCTTTAGATACAAAAAAACCCGTTATGGCCGTTGTTTCAACAAGTATGGAGCCAACTTTTTGTAAGGGAGATATAGTTGTGGTTAAGGGAGTGAATCCAGAAGACATAAAAGTTGGAGATATTATAGTTTACTATAATCCCTATCGCCATTTTCCAGTTGTGCACAGAGTAGTGGCTATAAATAGGGAAGATTCAAAAATTTATTTCATAACCAAGGGTGATAATAACAGAACAAATCCTCTGCCCGACCAAGTTCTTGGAATAGCCCCTCCCGTAACACCTGAAATGGTTTGGGGAAAGGTTATCTATGTGATACCAAAACTTGGTTGGCCTAGAGTTTTTCTCAGCGAGTTAGTACATTAGCTCCATAATCCTTTTGAACTCCTCAAAGTTTAATTGCCCTTCAAAGGTTGGTCTATTAGAATATACATAAGCTATCTCGGAACCAAAATATAACATAGCTATATGTGGAAATTTCTCGTTGGTTATGGGTATTATGCATATCTTTCCAAGCTTCTTTAGCTCTGGCATCATTTTTAATATTTTGAGGAGTTCGTCCTTGTTTGATATTTTTACAGAAAGCTTAGCTATGCTTGCACCGATGTTAAACTCTCTCTCTACTAAATTTCTTATAGCAAGGTCGTCAGAAACGTTATTCAAATAATGAGAAACTATCACACCCTTTCTTTTCTCTCTTGCGGATTTTATAATCTCATCTCTTAGATTATTATCAGAATTCAGCTCTATATCAACAAAATCGCATAAATCTAAGCTTTCCAATAAAATTTCCATCCTCTTATGCTCATCTCCAGAGAAAATCCCACCACAACTCTCCATTCTATTGGTAAGAATTATAGGTAGAGGGTTTTGAACCTTAATACTCCTTAATAATCTTTTTACTATTGGAGCAGAGCTTTCTTTAAGTCCATCTGCTCTTATTTCTATCAGATCACCTTCTGTAACTCTTCTGGCCGCTCTTATAAAGGAATCTATGTCATCTTCCATAAGAGATATGCAAACTTTTGGTTTCATGTTAGAAAGTTTTATATCTTCTCCTTCTTAAAGATTTTAAAAATGGATTGTGATAAGTATTCAGAAGAAATTTCCAAGATACATAAGATAGTGAAGAAGAAGTATTCCAATGTGCTTGTAATACGTGAGGAGGAAATTGCAAAGATAAGAGATGAAATACATGAGAAGATAGGGGAGATTTATAAGGTAACTCTGGATGCGGTAGAATGCTATGTGAGAGAGAAACTTAGCCTCGGAAAACTTACTCCTCTCTTTTTAAGAGACGACATCGAAGAAATCATGGTTATTGGTAAAGACCTACCAGTTTATATATATGATAGAAAAACTGGGCATCAGCCAACTGATTTAAAGCTAAGTGAAGAAGAAATAGAGGATATAATAACAAGAATAGCTAATTACAATAAAAGAAAGATAGACGAATTTCATCCTTTGTTAGATGCAAGATTGCCAGATGGCTCAAGGGTTAACGCTACTCTGCCTGTGGTTACTCCAAGAGGAGCAACAATTACCATAAGAAAATTCATGATTAGACCTCTAACCATCGCAGATCTTATAAACAATGGAACATTAACTCCTAGGGCTGCTGCTTTTCTTTGGTTAGCTGTAGAAGGGCTTAAAACTAAGCCTGCTAACATTTTAATGATTGGCGGAACTGCGAGTGGAAAAACCACAACATTAAACGTTTTATCTTATTTCATACCTGAAAATGAACGAATAATAAGCATAGAAGATGTTCAGGAGATAAATTTAATGCATGACCATTGGATACCAATGGAAACAAAGCCTCCTGAAATAGGAGCCAATGAAATAACAATGGATGAGTTGTTAAAAAATGCTCTAAGAATGAGACCCGACAGAATAATAATAGGCGAGGTGAGAGGAAAGGAAGCTTTAACCCTCTTTACTGCAATGAATACAGGTCATGAAGGTTGCTTAGCTACTTTGCATGCAAACTCAGCAAGAGAAAGCATAACTAGGCTGAAGTCGCATCCAATGAACGTTCCTACCATAATGCTTCCGGCTTTGGATTTAATTGTAGCTCATAGAAGGGTTACGGAGAAAGGAAAGACGGTAAGAAAAATTTTTGAGATAGTTGAGATTTCTGGAAGAGAAGGAGAGACCATATTAACAAATGTGCTGTTTTCCTTCGATGTCAAGAAAAACATGCTTGAAGAAAAAATTTTAAATGGGAGGCTGGTTCAAGAACTCTCTCAAATAACAAACCTATCAATAAAAGAGATAGATGAGGAAATCTTCAGTAGGGAGGTGATTCTCGAACTACTTGCTAGAAAGAAGCCTTCCCCAAAGGAAATTCATAAGATGATACAACTTTATTATAAAAATCCTGAAGAGCTTGTTGAAATCCTTGAGAGAGGTGTTCAGTAATGTTTCCAAAAATGAGTCCTAAACAAATGAAAAAAATGATGCAGCAGATAGGAATGAAAATGCATGAGCTTGAGGCTAAGGAAGTCATCATAAGAAGAGAAGGAGAAGAGATAATCATAGAAAACCCAAGCATCATAGTTATAGAAGCAAAAAACCAGAAGAGCTATCAGATTTCTGGCAAAGAAACGGTCAGGTCTGTAATTCCTGAGGAAGATGTAAAGCTTGTGGCCGAGCAAGCTAATGTGAGCGAAGAGGAAGCAAGAAAAGCCTTAGAAAAAACAAAAGGAGACCTTGCAGAGGCGATAATGCTATTAACGAAGTGATAACATGAAGCTAAGTAGATTAGCTTGGCTAATCTCCTTGATATTAATAGCTCTACTAGCTGGTTGCACATCTTCTGAGCAGAAGGTTAGCTTGGATGAGATATGGAATCATACTACTGCTTCGCTTAACAAGGTTAATGCATTGTCAATATCATGAAATATATAAAAGTCTCTTCTGGGAAAGAAGCGTGGATAAAGGGCGAATATGATTTCTCATCCAAGAATGAGAGGATAATTAAAATAGATGGAGACAACATATCAATGAGTCTAAGCAAGATTTTTGATTTAATTCAAAAATCAACGAACAAGGAACTTATCGGAGAAGAAGAAATTCGGCTGGTAAAGAAAAGAAGCTGCTGGGTGGTGAAAGTAACTTCAAACAACTCCGAGATGAAAATATGGATAGATAAGGAGAGTTATCTCCCAATAAGAATAAAATTTGAAGAAGATGATAAAAATCAAAATCTTAGCATGCAGAGAGCGGTAGACCTTTTTGATTACAAAACTTAATATACTCCAACAGCCAAATTAATAATAATGAAAGTATTAATATGTACAGATGGCTCTAAATTTTCAGAAGAAGCAATAGAAATGGGAGGATATTTGCTAAAATGCCATAATCCCAAGGTTACAATTCTCAGGGTAATTCCAAATATCGTTGAGGATTACAAGGAGTATAACGAGTATGTGGAAGTCTTTAAAGAAGAAATTCACAAGCTACGTAAGCTTGGAGTTCCTAGGTCTGTGAAAAAATCCCTTGAAAGAGGGAAAGAAATCCTGAGAGAATATGGAATAGAGGCAGAGGAAAAAACAAGAGTAGGAAAGGCTGCAGAGGAGATATTGAAGGAAGCAGAAGAAGGAGAATATAATCTGATAATCTTAGCTTCTTATGGAAGAGGATTAACAAAGTTCATGCTTGGAAGTGTTTCTCGCGAGGTTGTGCATAGAGCTGAGATACCCGTGCTCGTTGTTAAAACTAAGGAAGGAAGGTCTATGATGTAGAGGTGGTAAGAATGTGTGGGTTGAATGATTTAAAGGCTGAAGATGTTATGGTGAAAAAGCTTATAACAGTTCGTCCCAACGTAAAGATCGCATATGCAGATTTGTTGATGACGAGAAATAGTATTGGAGGCTTGCCAGTAGTAGAAGGGGAGAGGCTTGTTGGAATAATTACTCAGAGAGATATAATGTATGCAAGAACTTATTCGATAGGAAATCTCGAGGTTAAAGATTTGATGTCTAAAAAAGTTGTTACCGTTGAGCCAAATACTAAGCTTAAGGAGATTCTCAGAATAATGCTGGAAAATAAAATCGAGAGATTGCCCGTGGTAGAAAACGGAAAGCTTGTCGGTATGGTGGTGCATAACAAGATTTTAAAGAAGATATACGAAGCTCTTTAGGGTGAACTATCACCCGTTAAAACGGGTGGCTTCTCCCCTCGCACACGGTTGCCTTTATGCAAAACTTCCGCTACCTTCCTCGACTCCTTGTGCTTTACGTGCTTTTTAATCCATTTAGCAGCGTGCTTAATCTTCTTTCTTCCTACCGATTTCTTAACCCAGTTGTAAAAAAAGAGTTTTGGGGAGGTCATAGGTCATATAATATGGTCTCCAAGCTACTACGTTGGTACCGCTGGCCATGTTTTCAGCAAAAACAATTAAAAAGTATATTGAGGGGGTGAAAAATCGTAGAAGCCGCAATTCATCCATCGGTTGAAACTGGTGGTCTTCTTGCGGCAAATTCTATAAAATATTAAAAGATTAGGATTTCACACCTAAAACAACGTTCTTTATTAAAACTATATCACCTACTGACTTTATTGCATCATAGGGTATTATTACCTTGGCATTTGGGTCTAAACCCACTTTTTTTAAGAACTTTTCACTGGGTTTTGGTATTAAAACTCCAAGGACCTTCCCATTATCAGGGTCAAGCAATACGTCTTCCATAGAGCCTACACGAAAGCCATCTTCTGTGAACACGTTTAAACCCGTCAATTTAGTAAGTCTTCTCACCATTTTTATCCCTCTCCTATCTAATTGAACTTTCTAATAGAAAAAGGTTACTCTGACATCCTCTCACGCTGAAGCGTGTGAGGTTCTCGGTTGTACTTTAACAACCGATGGGTGTGCCACCACCCAGTTATCCCTACCATAAGGCTCGGGAATATCGTCGCCAGCGATATTGGCTACGGCATTAACGTCTGCATTCATTGCTTTGTTGTAGGTCTTGCAAATGTATAGCCCTCTGTGCCTCCTCCCGTTTTTGTGTCTCTTACCGCAAAGACTGCAGGTTAGGGATGTGTACGCTTCATTTCTTGCTATAACCTTAATTCCGTAGTTTTCTGAAGTTGTTTTTATTCTTTCCACCAAATAGCGATGGCTCCAGAAGTTGTGTATCATGGAGTTCGTCTTCTTGCCTTTTGAGTTGTTGTTTCTGATGCCAGTTAAATCTCCTATTATTATATCTGAAACTCTCTTCTCGTAGCAGTCCTCAACAAATCTGCTAACGATGGTGTTTACCGCATGCCTGAACTTTCTTTTCCTCTTGCGGTAGAGCTTTCTTAACCTTTTGGATGCATGCTTATCGTTCGTCTCTTTCAACTCTGACTGGTGTTCGGCAATCTTTTTAGTCCAGTACCACCAGTCTGCCAGTAATGTCCTTCCAGAATAGATCGTCGCCCGTTTATCCCCCTCAATCCATGCTGTTATTAGATTTACAACTCCCAGGTCACAGTACGCCCTCTTATTTCCAATTGGTTGATGCAGAGGTTTAACCTCTACAGGTTGGAAGGCATACCACTGACCTGAGAGGTCATCGTACACTATCTCAAGCCTTCCCTGTTTTCCCTTCCATTTATTTCTGCCTTTCCATTTGATTTTAAGTCTGAATGGCAGCTTTAACACATCGCCTCTCAAACTATAACAATCACACCTGACAAGAATTCTCGGGATTCTTCTACCTGTCCCGCGGTTTTTCCAGTATCCCGGTGGTCTTACGTTCTGTATATGAGAGGGTAGCCTACCTTTTTGCTTTAGCTTTAGAAGGGCGAAGAAAGACCTCCATGCTTCGTTGTTCTTTGTGATGATTTGTTGAGCAGTTGCTGAGCCTATTAGTCGCTTGTATTTATTGTACTCTTTATCAGTATTCCAGTCTATTTTTCCTTTAAAGAAGGACTGCCTTCTCTTGTAGTTGATTTCATTCCACAGCTTGGAGCAGTTGTCTGCCAACTCGAAAAGCTTTTTCTCTTGCTCCTCTGTTGGTCTAAGTTTGAAAACATTAGTCCTCTTCACTTCTCATCTCCTCGTCTATCTTGGCCTGAACGAATCTTGACAGGTTTATGTATTTTCTCTTAATCCATTCTTCCTGATCTTCTCTGATCGTTATGGTCTTCTTTATCATCAGTATTATATTTAACTTACAGGTATATAATCTTTACGCAATTCATCTCAACCCTGAAGGGTATGAGCTTTCTTGCTTACTTCTTTGTAAAGCTATATCTTTTTTCTTGCTAAGATATTCTTTAACTTCATCCCAACTTAAGTCTTGAAGCATCATACCTTTTTTATTTGCTTTTAACAAATAAAAACACGATAAAAATGATTCCTAGTTTGATTCAGTTTCTGGCAAGCACCTCATCTATGATGTGTGCGGTGTTCATTCCCAACTATGCCTTTGCCTTAGGAGCGAGTAGAGCTGAGATAGGCAGTATAGGATTTGCCTATGGTATGGCCTTCTTTATCTCCTCCTATATATTTGGAAGAGCCGCAGATATTAGAGATAGAAGGCTTTTTTTGAATATTGGATTGCTATGCTCCGCAATAACCTTCTTCCTTCAAATACTCGCAACTTCTTCTTTATCTCTACTTTTGGTAAGAGCTCTCGTAGGTTTTAGCTTTGGAATTTTTTTCTCGCCCTTAATCGCTTACACCCATGAAATCGGAGGAAAAATGGGAGAATTCAGCTCTTATGGAGCACTTGGATGGGCTTTTGGCGGTATCTTGGCTGGAGCAATAGCTCAGATTGGCGAGGCTATAACAAAACATGAACTATTGCCATATTGGAGCGTGTTTGCATTAAGCTCGCTATTTTTTCTCATCTCCTTCTATCTATCTCTTCGTCTTCCAAAAGTAGAGATGATCAAGGTCGAAGTTCCTCTTTTTCCCGTAGAAATTATAAGGAGAAATCTATGGGTTTATATTTCAGCATTTCTCAGGCATACTGGTGCATTTGCGGTATGGATAATCTTTCCTCTTTACCTTGCAGAACTTGGAGCAAATAAATTCTGGATAGGCTTTATGTACTTTGCAAACGCCTTTACCCAATTTCTGGTAATGAGGAGGTTAGACTATAGAGATGAGATAAAGCTTATTCGCCTTGGTTTGGTAATATCTTCGCTGGTCTTTTTTGCCTATACGCTTGCAAGAGTTTATTACCACATTATTCCAATACAGTTTTTCTTAGCTTTGTCCTTCTCATGCTTGCACGTAGGATGCTTGATTTATTTAACTGAGAGAAATACAGAAAAAGCAACTTCGGTAGGAATTTTAAACTCAACGTGGAGCATTTCCATGGCGGTGGGACCATTGATAGGTGGTGCCCTATCCCAGCTCTATGGCTTTCACGCTTCTATGTACTTTGCCTCTCTTTTAACTTTGGTCGCTCTAATGATAAGTCTAAGATTTTCCTCAGAGTAAATGGTATTTGCTCAATTAAATCACTCGCGGTAAATCCATAGCTTTTCTTTTTTAATAGCTCATCTCCAGCCAAGCCATTTAAAAAAGCTGCAGAACAGCATGCATAAAAGCTTGAGAATCCTTGAGCAATGAAACTTGCTACTATGCCAGCTAAAACATCTCCCGTGCCCCCAACGCTCATTCCCTCATTTCCAGTGATATTAAGCTTAGTTTTTTCTGGCGATGCAATTATATCAACTTTGCCCTTAAGCAAGATCGTTGAGTTTAGCCTTTTCGCATGTTTTTTCAATTTTTCTAAGTTTTCCGAGTTTAACTCGGAAAGATCGGAAAAATTAAAGGGTTCTCCGGTTAGAAGCTCAAACTCCTTGGCATGTGGAGTATACACAGCGTTTTTTCTTGGTCTTGCTTTTATCGCATCAGCATCAACAACAAAGGTTTTTTCAAGCTCGAAAATTCTTTCCACCGCTTCAAGAGTTTCTTTTCTCGAACCTAAACCTGGACCTATTAAAATCACATCACAAACCCTCGCAAGCTCTCTTGCATTTTCAACAGCATTTAAATTCAGATATTCCCCAGCGTATTTTCTGACTATGAAATCAGGAGAGCTATTCCTTGTAACTTCGAAGTTTATTTCGGGCACGAGTAAATAAACTAAGTCTGCTCCGCTCCTCAAAGCTGCTAAACCACTTAGAATAGGAGCCCCATAATATAAGTCGCTTCCCCCTATTATCAAAACCCTTCCATTCTCACCCTTGTGCGAGTCTTTCCTTCTCTTTAAATTCACAATTAGCTCACCAGGACCAACGTATAGCTCAGCTTCCTTTGGAATACCTATCTTTTTGACGACTACGTTGTCAAGATTTTCCATGCCTTTTTTTAAATCATGGAAGGTTACAGTTAAATTTGCCTTAACCAGAGTTTGCTGGTTAGAATAAGGAACATCGCTTCTTAAACCAGAGGGCAGGTCTATGCTCACCTTAAAAGCCTTTGAGGAATTTATTTTCTCTATTAATGATTTAATCGGCTCTCTGACTTCGCCTTTTATTCCTACTCCGAGCAAGGCGTCTATGATTATATCTCCGTCCTCAAATTCTCTAATAAGCTTGACCTTATTTTTAATTCTCTCAAAATTCTTCCTCGCCTCTAAGCTTTTTATTCTCTCTTCATCTCCAGCGAGGAAGACTCTTACATCCGCTCCTTCCTTAAGGAGATATCTCGCCGCTACAAAACCATCCCCACCGTTATTGCCGAGACCGCAGAAGACTATAATTTTTAAATCTTTCAAACGAGGTTTGCAAGATTTAATAGCCTCAACAACAGCTTTACCAGCGTTTTCCATCAGCTCTTCTCTACTTACTCCAAAATATTCAGAGTTTATGTCGAGAATTTTCACTTCTTCTGGAGTGAGCATGGTATAAATTTATGTGGTTACTTTATATGTAGTTTTGCCAACCTTTTCATAATTTTCTCGCTTTTAAAAATGTAAATCGGGGCATCTTTTACATTTATCTTAGAGATATCCTTCCTTTCGACGTTACCATAAATATCGGATGTATAAAATTCTCCTTCTTCAACGGGGATTTTGCCGGGTCGCCAAACAACATAAACTTTATCCTTAGCTACCTTAAATTCATAAACTCCTTCGCCCAATTTTTCGACCTTTTCAAAATCCCCAATAATGCATGCCATAACGGGAGCAATTGGTTTATATTCAAAGAACAAAACCTCCGCCCCATTAGCAAAAGCCCGTATCGCTGCTTTTGCAAACATGATTTCGTCTTCCCTGCTCATCTCACCTTTGGGTCCAACCTCCGTAACCCATATTGGCTTGCTAATCTTGTATTTTTCAAGCAATTTTTTCAAATTATCAACATTGAAATCATCTTTTTCATCCGCATAGGAATGTACTCCGGCAATATCGAAGTAATTTCCTCCTCCCGAAGAGTAAAATTCTTCCCACCATTCTACAGATTTTTTATCCAAGGTCGCTGCACCACCCAAAACCACTTTTGCCTCTGGGTCAGCTTCCTTCACAGCTTCATAGGTAGCCTTTACAAGTTCGAAGTATTCCTCCCCACTCCCTTGGAAAAAGCATTTATAATCTTTAGATTGCGCCTCTGGCTCGTTGAGGATTTCCCAGTACTTTATTGGCTTTTTCAAGCCCGGCATGTCATCTATACCATCGCCATCGTATCTCTCAACTAAAGCTTTAACAAATTCTTTATACGCTTGCATATCGTGGGGCTTGAATCTGGAGGAAGGTAAAACGTAAGCAAAGGGTCCATCGCCGGTTGCTTTTCCAAAACCCTCCCTTCCTTTATAAGCTTCCTCATCCCATTCTGCGTAAGGCCAGATTGTAGCAACAATCTCTGCATTAAATTCTTGAGCTTTTCTCACACCTTCGTCGCAAGTTGAAAAATCATAAATACCCTTCTCTTTCTCTATGAAGTATCTGTTAAAAGGTCCTGGATGGGGTTTTATCCAACCATAACCAGAGGTATAGGCATATTCATCATGTTTATGCCCCCAGTCTCCAAATCTGAATGCAAAAGGTTCTTTGATTTTCTTATAATTCTGGGAAGAAAACTTTCCAATTTCTTTTAGTAGTGAAAGAACTTCATTAAGTTTTTCTTCATCTCCCGAGATTATATAAACTGGAAAATTACTGACCGCAAGCTCTTTTGCATTAATAAAATTCACATTCCCATAAATATCTACGACAACAACTTTTTCACTTAATGTTTCTTTAAACTCTCTAAAATCTTCAGTAAATACAACGTAAATTGTTAGCTCATTTACCCTAAACTTATAAGTCTCTTCTCCCATCCTCTCCACTTCATCAAAATTTCCAATAATAGCGGTCATAATTTTGACCGCATAATAAGAAGGCTTTGGATTTCCATCAAAATCTATCAAGCTTCCAATAATAAGATCTTGGGGAGCCCCTGGAAAAGCCCTATATGAAGTGTAAAAAATTCTTTCAACTCCTTCGCTAAAGGACTTCAATGCTTTGGTATATTCATACTCATCGCCAGCGGAGAATTCGGTAACCCACAGAGGTTTATAAGAAATATACTTTTTAAATCTCTTTTTTAGCTTAATCGCATCTTTATAAGGAGAAAACGAGTGAAAATTTATTATATCAATATAATTGCACCCTCCAAGCTCAAAAATCTCGTTCCAGAAATCATAAAATACATCTTCGGGCGGAGGTAAGGGAACCATCCCACCGTTAAGGACTTTTGCGTCTTTATCGGCCTCTTTAACAGCTTCATAGGTAGCTTTCAAAACTTCAAAATAATCTTCTGCTTCTCCCTTGAAGAAGCCTGCGTTTTTTCCTTTAAGTTTATTAGCAAAACCAGTAGAAGGTTCATTTATGACCTCCCAGTATTTTATTGGCTTTATTAAGCCCGGCATATCATCTATTCCGTCTCCGTCGTATCTTTCCACTAAAGCTCTGACAAACTCCCTATATGCTTCCATATCGTATGGTTTATATCTGCTAGAAGGAAGTTCTGGAAAGTCTCGCTTTTCAACAAACCTGTCTATGCTACCCCATTTCTTTTGGTCCCACTCCGCATAGGGCCATATTGTTGCGAGAATGTTCAAGTCCATTGCCTGGGCTTCTTTAACCACCTTATCAGCTTCGCTGAAGTCGTACTTTCCTCTCTCCGGTTCGATTTTTCCCCATATAAATGGACCGGGATGAGGTCTAACCCAACCGAGGTTTAGGTCGCTTATGGCAAGAAGGTCCATGCAAACAAATCCAAACCTATCCGCTTTTGAGAAATGAGCTTCTTTAGAAGGTTTTTCGCTCTCGTCAATTATACTGACATACGGTTTTACATTTTGCTCTTCAGTTTTTACACAGCCAACTAGCAGTATCATTAAAATTAGAATAGGTATTATGTTGGAGTATTTATTCCTCGCATTCACTATTAACTGCTCATGCTTTTAACAAGCAAAACTATTTTATTCTCTCCAATCCCTTCCTTAAACTATGTTTGAAATAAAATACAGAGATGCGATGGGAAGGATTGGAAGGTTTAAAAATCTTGAAACTCCTTTACTTTTGCCGGTGATTAATCCAAAGAAGCAGATTTTAAGCATAGATGAAATAAAAAAGCTTGGTTTTAAAGCAATCATCACAAACTCATATATAATATACAAGGATAAAGAGCTTAGAGAGCAGGCTTTAAAGAAAGGATTGCATGCACTATTAAATTTTGATGGCACGATAATGACGGACTCTGGCTCATATCAACTTTACAGCTATGGTAAAATAGAGGTTTCACCAGAGGAAATTGTGGGATTTCAGGAAGAGATTAAGAGCGATATTGGAGTAATTCTTGATATCCCTTCTCCTCCCGATGCTAGTTACGAACGAGCGTTAAGAGACTTGGAGGAAACTTATAGGAGGGGGAGAATTTCAAGAAAGCTCGTTAAAAATATGCTTCTTGTTGGCACAGTTCAGGGCTCTACTTTTTTAGAGCTAAGAGAAGCTTCTGCGAAGAAAATGGCTGAGCTTGATTTTGACATCTACGCCATAGGCGGGGTTGTGCCTGTAATGGAAGAATATCGCTTTTCAAAGCTTGTTGAGATAATTTTCTCTTCGAAAAAATTTATCCCTCTAAATAAACCGGTACATCTCTTTGGATGCGGTCATCCTATGGTTTTTCCTTTGGCTGTTGCTCTGGGCTGTGATATATTTGACTCCGCCTCCTATGCCTTATACGCAAGAGAAGGAAGATATATTACGCAAGAGGGCACTCTTAAGCTTGCAGAGATGCTCGAATTTCCATGTAGCTGCGAGGTTTGCACAGCTTATAGCCCAAAAGAGCTTATGAAACTTGAAGCGGATGAAAGAGAAGCATTGCTTGCAAAGCATAATCTTTATGCATGTCTTCAGGAGATTAAGAGGGTAAAGCAGGCGATATATGAAGGTAGCCTCTGGGAGCTTCTTCAGGAAAGATGCAGAGGACATGCGAGACTTCTTTCTGCATTAAGAAAAATTCTCAGCTATGACTTCACAAGCTATGACCCGGTAACAAAGAAAACCGCATTTTTCTATGGTGGAGAGGAATCTCTAGGAAGACCTGAGGTTAAAAGGCATTTTAAGAGGCTTAACAATTTAACCCCGGGAAAGAAGCTTGTTCTTTTAAATAAAAAGAATAACATGCTAAGCGATGAAGAATACCATGTATGCATTTTCTCTCCCGTATTTGGGGTTATTCCTACCGAGATTGAGGACGTTTATCCTCTAACTCAACACGAAGTTCCCGGGTTTTACGAGAGCGAATTAAAGCTTGCGAAGGAATTTGTAAAAGAATATGCAAAGAGATTCAAAGAGGTTTTAACAGAGAAAGAGCTTGAGGGCGTTGAGATTCAAGGCAACGAGGTATATAAAGTAAAGGCGATAGCTGATTATCTCTTTGGAAAAGGTGTTGGAGATGTTCTCTTTAACGGTGAAATAAGGGTTGAAAGAGCAAGAACAGGGAAGATAAGAAGGATTTATTCTAAGGATACCTTGCTTGCTACCCTTAGACCAAGAGATGGTTTTCTTATTCTTACCATTGAAGGAGCAAAAAGGTTGCTCAAGCTGAGATATCCGAAAAATCGCGTTGTCGTTGATAGTAGAGTTGAAGAGTTCGTCAAAGAAGGCAAAAACGTGTTTGCAAGATTTGTGGTCGATGCAGATGAAGAGATAGCTCCTTACCAAGAGGTAATAGTCGTCAATGAAGAAGATGAGCTTCTTGCTACTGGTACGGCGATATTAAATGCGAGGGAAATGAAGGTCTTTGACAGAGGCATAGCAGTAAAAACAAGGCATTGTATTAAAAAATAAAAGTAACCCCAAGGCAGCTCAAAGTTACTATTATTCCAGCTACGCTTACACCAATAGCTATGCATGGTAGAGCATATCTGAGCTCTATCCCGAATATGTAGCTTGCTAACGCACCCGTCCATGCCCCTGTTACTGGAAGAGGAATCGCTACGAAAGGTATCAAACCAAGAGCACCATATTTTCTTATTTTTTCGTTAGCTTTTCTCCTTGTTCTAAGAAAAAGCCATTCAAAAAAATTATTAAATATGGGAAATCTCCTTAGTCTTTTCTCGGCTTCGCCGAGAAAAAGGAGAAGAAAAGGAACCGGTAGCAAATTTCCCAGCACCGCAAGGAAATAAGCTTCTGCTGGGCTAATACCCTTGCCTATTGCAAGAGGAATGGCTCCTCTAAGCTCAACAACCGGCAAAGCTGAAACCAGTAGTACCATTAATTCATCCATTGAAAAGATATATTAATCCCAACGTTTAAAAAATAAAGTGATGCGAGCTATTCTTTGTCTAATCGTAGTTTTATTTTTGCCAGTAGCCTATCCTTTAGAACCTACGATCGCATGGAAGTTCAAAACCTCGGGCAAAATTAATTCCTTAGATGTTTCAGGAGATTTAATACTAGTTGGAGACGATGAAGGTTATGTTTACCTGCTGAATACCTCTGGATTAATATGGAAGGTCTCTCTTAGCACAGAAATGCTTGACATTGCCTTAGATGAATATATTGTAGCTTGCGATGATTCAAGCGTTTTTCTTTTGAATAAGAGTGGCTATGTTCTTTGGGAAACTACTAAGCATGACAATTATGAAACGCTTGACACAAAAGGTAATAAAATAATAAGTGGTACGCCCTACACGAAATACCTATATGCCTTTGATGAGAAAGGAAATCTCTTGTGGAAAAAAAGCTTTGAGGAAAAAATAAAGAAGGTGAAGATTGGCAAGCATATAGTCGTTGCAACTTCTAAGGGCAAAATCTATTTTCTGAAAGAAAATAAAGTTGTAGATGAAGCAAACATAAACAGATACATCTATGATATTGACTATGGCGATGATAAAGTACTGGTTGCGGCAGAGAATAGAGTAGCGATAATAGAAAATGGTGTAATAAAAAGCTTAAAATACTATGAAGAGCCTACTTGTATAGAATTTATTGAAGCCAACAATAGCTATATTGTTGGCGATAGATATGGAGAGCTTTGTTATTTTAACAATGAAAGCAAGAAGATTTGGTGCTATAAGTTTAATTCGCCAGTAAAAGATGTTGCTTCTCCTTATAATGGCGAGTATATTGCTATTGCAACAGAGGATAAAGTTTATTTGCTATACCCTCCAAGCGTTTCTCAGCTTAGAGTAAGAATTTTAAGCCCAAAAAACGGAGAAAATGTCTCGGGAATAGTTGAGATAAAGGCAGAGATTAGTAAAGAAAATGTTACAACCATCGTAACAATCGACGGAAACTATGCTTGCGCATTACCCTGCAAATGGGATACCAGTGCCTCAAGCATTGGCAAACATGTTATAAAGGTAAGGGTAATAGACCAAGAGGGCAACGTTGCAGAGGATGAGGTAGAGGTTACCATTACGAGAGAAAAGGCAGAGATAGGAATAAACAGAACCATAGAAAAAGAGGAAGAGAAGGAAATCTCCAGCATTAATAAACTTTTGATTATTGGAATTTTAGTGATGTTGTTAATCTTCTTGCTAAAAAAGGTAAGATAAGGGCCGGTGGTCTAGCTGGTTAGGACGCCAGTCTCACACACTGGAGGTCCCCGGTTCGAACCCGGGCCGGCCCATTTATCAAATCTCTCCCAAAATATGAGAATATCTTTTCAAAACATCTGAATTTACAAACCAGGTCATCCAGCATATATCAATGGCTCTTAGGTTTGCTTTCTTAGCTATTCTCTCTATGCATTTTATAAACTCTATATCATTTTCTGGAAGCTTTCCAAGTATATTTTCAAGCACCTTTCTAACAATTTTGTCAGGCATCACGGTATCCACGCCTGCCATCATCCTGAGATATTGATAGGTGTTTATTCCTATGCCTTTTATTCTTCCTATCGGGTCAAGCTTCCAGTTCTCTAAGCTTGAGTTTCTGCCCCAGTAAATAAAAGCTTGCCTATCGTTTAGCTTTCTTTCATCCTTGACCTTTGCTAAGTACTTTGCTATACCTTTTGCAACATGCCAAGAGCGTGCATTTTTCCATACCTTTCTTAGCTCTTCAATATCATAGTTCGCAAGCTCTTCTAAGCTTGTTATTTTCTTGCTATAAACAAAAGCTTCTCTAAACTCCATAACCTTTGGCACAACCGCATTGAAATAATTCAAACCAAGAGAAGTAAAGCTTGCATCGACTATCATTAAAATTACATTTTTTCCCCATCGCTCACACTTCAAACACCTCGTGCAATATTCTCTAACACCAGATTTATAAACGTATTCTCTCAGAAGGTCGAGATTCTCTCTGCCCTCTTCACAAGAATTTCTGGTGAGCATGGTCTCAACTCAAAGGCTTTGCTTAGGTTTTCAAGGTTTTTCACCACAACCTCTGGCTTTGCATGTTCTATTTTAAACTCTTCGAGTTTATTTATTTCTATTGGGCATGAGATTAGCCCTGTCTTGTAATGCATACTAAAAGGCGCTCTTACATCTCCATGCTTCTTCATGCTGCTCCAGTCTATTAGAATTTGGTCCCTTCGCTCTTGCTTCTTGGCCACAACCGAAGTAGTTATTGGTTTCCACTTAGGCGTAACCTTATAAAACTCATCAAGAGTTTCTTTCGGCAAATTTTGGATCTTCTTCTCTACTTCTCTCTGAATATAAACTGAAAATCTCCTATACAAGGCAAAAACATCTCCTTTTAGCTCAGAGTTATCCAAACAAGCCCATATTTGCACGCCTCTTGAGCCCGAAAATTTTAAACAAGCTTTAATTTCATGTTCTTCTAAAACCTCCACAACAAGTTTTGCAACTATTTTAATAAGTTCGAAGAACTTATCATACCTTAGGAAATTTTCTCCGGCATCTAAGTCTAAAATTAACCAGTCGGGCTTCTCAGCATTTAGCTTATGCACATAAGGAATAAAATCTATCGCATGCATTGCAACAAAGCGAAGAAGCTCCTTCTCTGAGTTAATCTGAATGAAAATTTTTTTGGGCTTGTATTTTGCATATCTAACAAAAAGAGGCTTTATCTTGTTTATTGGGTCTTTTTCATGACTGAAAACCTTTATAACACTTACCGCTCTTCCTTTTAAAAAAGGTAGCAAGTATTTTGAAGCCTTGGGATAATATTCCTTTGCTCTTAACACAAGCCTATAGGAAAGGTTGAGCTCATCCCCAACCTCTGATAGGCGAGAGAATAAAAATCTTCTACCTTCTTCTGTTATGGCATAGGTGTTGTTAAATTTTAAAACGAGATTCCTCGAAACCAAAGAGTTGAGAACTTTCTCTACCTCGCTTTTCGTTACGTTACCCTCATCGCGAATTACCTTCTCAACTATATGCGAAAAATCAATTTTTCTACCTCTCTCCTTTATTGCAAGAAGAAGTAAAATTCTCTCCTCCACCCTCATAATTCTATGGGTACCCACCTCTCTCAATTCTATGTGTATATAGAGCCAATGTTTCTTCTTTGATATCCTCAGGTATCGGGAGCAAAAGGTACTTATTATCGCGAATAACAAGGAAGTAGCCTCTCTCCATTAACCAAGCTCTGAATCTTTCAAAATCCTTCTCTCTATATTCCAATGCTTTCCATTTACCTTTTTCATCTTTTATTATGTTGTTATATTCTGTAATCACCCTTAAATAACGTTTTAAATTCCTTTTTCTTAAGTTTTCAAGCTTTTTCCTGTCATAGATTCTTTTTATTCCATGAGGAGAAAGAAGCTTTCTTAACGTAGCCTTTGGTATTCCAGTAGCCCTTGAAATAGCTCCAAGGCTATGGTCAGCGTTGGTTAGAAGATAATTCATAACATAGAGCATGTCTGCTTCGAAAACAGAAATATCATCTTTATAAACCTTAGCATGTCTCGGCGGCTGACCTTTTAGTCTTTCTTCTGCTGCAAGAAGGAAGAGAGGCTTTTCTTCAGCCAATAAATCCACACTCCTTGCATTTGAAAATAGGTACAAGCTTCTTACCAAGCTTCTTCCAGTGGTGTACCTCTACTCTTCCACCACAACTTGGACATTTTATTAGCTGAGGATTAAGTTTTACCATGCGTTCAACTACTCGCATGTCCTCTAAGTCAGAGACCATCATCTCGCTCTTCTTTCGTAGAAAGGTTTCTAGTTGCATCTCGGTCACCAAATATTTTTTATTTTAAAATACAAATTTTAACTATGGGTGTGGAATTTTATAAGTTATTTGTTAGACCTACCGTGGTGGTTACGACGATATCAAAGAGGAGAATACCAAATGCAGCACCTTTTAGCTTTTGTTCGCCAATAAGTTTCTCCCCCCCTTTAATAGGTATAGCCTGCTCGCCAAAACATGATACATGGCGTAACATAAAAGAAACAAAGGAGTTCGTGATAAATCTTGCAGGAAAAAAGCTTGGAGAAGTAATGCATATTCTTGAGAAAGACTTCCCCTACGAAGTAAGTGAAATAGAGAAGGCTGGGTTAACTGAGGAAGAATCAAAGAAAGTTTTACCTCCAAGAATAAAGGAAGCCTATGCATGGCTTGAGTGCAGGCTTTACGATAGTGTTGAGCTTGGCGACCATGTATGGATTGCTGGTGAGGTATTGCTTGCAGAGGCTAAGCCGGGATTTTATAGAAGAGTTGTTGAGGTCGAGAAAGCAAAGCCCCTTTGCCACATAGGCGGAGAATATTTTGCGATAGTTGAAAGGATAACCAAGTTCAAACGTGATTAATGCTTGCGCATTAAAGAGGCTTCCTCTATTATATATTTCCCAGTGTTACTTTTTTCGTCCCACATCTTTCTTGCTTTTTTTATTACTATCTTTTTCTTGAATAGGGGCATGTTTAAAACAAAGGTCTCTGCTTCCCCGCCCTCAAAACCTAAGTGAAATCTGTATTTTTCTGCCATTTTTTTGAGTTCTTCAAAGGCTTCATGGTCTATTTTTCTACCAAGCCATTCCTTGCTTAGCCCCATGGCAGCGACAGAAGTTACAATAACCTCAAACTTGTTTTCGAGCAACTGTTTCCAGAGTTCCTCTCCGCTTATCCCCCATAAGGGAGCAAGGGATTTCAAGCCAAGTTCCTCGCATAGCTTATCTATCCTCTGCTTTTGATACCTCGATGCCAAGGCTCCGGAGACTATGCCATCTACCCTATCTTTAACCTTTGAAAAAAGTCTTTTCAAATCCTCAAGCTCCTTTTCTTTCTCTCCCTTTGTAACTCGGGTTAGCAAAGGTATGCCCATAGCTTCAGCCTGAAGCTTTGTTAAGCTAAGGTTAGGATGATGAAACATATATGAATCATCTCTTTCTGGAAAAACCGTTAACAAATATGCGATCTCATGTTTTTTGCTCATTGTATATAATGCATAGAGAGAATCCTTTCCTCCGCTTATGAGAGCAGCGAGTTTCATGTTATTCTATTTCTTTTTCCCTTCTTTTAAACTTTTAAATTTATTAAAAACTAAAATCAAAAAATTTAAATATAGCAATAACACTTAGTCTTTTTACAAAAAAGAAAAGGAGGAGTGGAAATGGTAAGAATCATAATAGACCAAGGTGCCTGTGCCGGATGTGGGACTTGTGCTTCACTTTGCCCAGAAGTCTTTGAAATGAGGGACGAAAAAGCATGGGTAATCAAGGAAGAGGGTGCAGAAGAAGTCTGTGACTTAGAAGACGTTGCTTTCCAATGTCCTGTTGGAGCAATAACGATAGTAAAAGATTAAAAAGATTTTAAAAATTTTCCTTTTTTTATTTTTTCAAAAATAAAAAAAAGAAAAAGGAAAAAAATTATTTTAGACCTGTAAAGGTTTTGATATCTTTTGTCCACTTGAATTTTGTGTCATGTCTCCATGTTTCATAGGAAGCGAATTCGAAATCATCGATATGCTCAAGCTTGAATGGCAGTTCCATCTTTTCGAAGAATTTCTCCCAGCCGATTCTTTCTATCCAGTCTCCTACTCTCTCCCCGGGTTTAGCTTCTTTCATCCATAAATCGACAATTTTCCTTACAATCTTGACAACTTCTGGCCATCTTGGAGGATTGTTTGGTAGGAAAGGCACTATCATCTTTGCAGTTACGGGTTCTGCCGCAAATGCTTTCCCACCAACCCAGATTGAAACACCGCATTTCTCTGGATGAATGATATTTGCACCGGGACATAGGCTATAGCAGATAGCACAGTGCATACACTTAGATGCATCTATCTCTATGCTCGTACCGGGTTTTCCATCGGGCCACTTAAATGGTTTTGGTCTAATTGCATACGTAGGACAAGCTTTAATCATTGTTGGGACTTCGCACCATCTTGCAACCGTTATATCGTCTATCTCGGGTACTGCCATAAATGCTCCAAGTACAGAAATATCTGAACAATGCACTGCACCGCACATGTTTAGGCAGCCAGAAACGGCCATTTTAAGCTTAGCTGGTAAGTCGTCTCTGAAGAAAAGGTCATATAGCTCGTCATAAATGGCTTTTGCAATTCCAGAACTATCGGTAGCCGCGGTATGGCAATGAATCCAAGCGACGCACTGCACTATAGACTTAAAGCTTCTCCCCGTTCCTCCTACTGGGAATCCTTCTTTCATCAATTTTTCAATCAAAGGATCTATTTTCTTCTCGTCGCTAAGCAAAAATTCAACACAAACTCTGCTTGTAATCCTAAAATAACCCTCACCGTATTCATCTGCAATATCGCATATTTTTCTTATAGTATTGCAGTTAACGAATTTTGGAACCGCGCATTTAACAGAATAAAGCACATCACCGCTTTCTGCAACCCATTTTATTACTCCCGGTTTAACATGCTCATGGTATGCCCATTTTCCATAGTTCTTCTTCATTAATGGATGAAGCATCTCATTTTTCCAATCCACTTTAAGTCCAAAATTTAGTGGAGCCTTGGGCATTACAATTCCCATCTTTTATCACCTCACTCTTCCCAATAGAACCAGAACGGATTGGCTCTCGGGTGCTTAACTTGGTGCACACAAGCATCAAGTCCAATATCCTTTAGGAACTTTGGAAAACCAAGTCTATACACAGCTTCTCCGGGTCTTTCTTTGAGTCTTCCGTTCTCGTCCCACCAATCCCATATAGCTTCTGTAAGTTCCTTAACTTCTTTATATGGTGGCTTCATCTCAACGAAAGGTACTAATACCCATGCCAAGAATGCTCCGTATTTGCCTCTTGCTCTCGCTCCGAGCATTATAGTAGCTCCCCTCTTCTTTCCCGGCTTTAAGGCTTTTGGCATTGCATTTATACACCGCATGCATCTAACGCAATGTTCGTTATCTATTGTTAATTCTTTTCCATCCCAACTCATACATCCAGTCGGACATCTTGCTATTACTTGGTTTATATCCAAACCCGCCTTAACATATTCTTTAACCATCTCTTGGTCTATTTGAATTTCATCCCTCCAAGTACCGATAATCGGCATATCTGCCCTGGCAATAGCTGCTACGCAATCGTTTGGACACCCTGCAAGTTTCCACTTCCATTTATATGGCCATCGAGGTCTATGCATTTCATCTATGTAAGTATTGAATAGGTCTGCTTGCAAATCTAAGGTATCATACAGTGCCCATTCACATCTTGCGGGACCTACGCATGCAGAGGTAGTTCTCAAGGCAGGTCCAGAACCGCCAATGTCGAGCCCTATTTCATACAATCCTTCAAATACCGGTACAAGCTTATCGGTGGTTGTGCCCACTAATTGGATGTCTGCGGTAGACCCAGTAAGATTTACCAATCCACTTCCATGTTTTTCCCACAAATCGGCAATTTTTCTCCATATTTTGGTATTATAGCACCATCCTGGGCAGGGAAGTACTCTGAGAGTGTGCGAATCCTTAACTAGGTCATGCCTATCACTGAGCCTACCGATAACTCCCGCATCATAGCCCGGAATGCTCACAATTCCGCCATGAATCCAGTGGGTCTTCTTTTCTTGGAATTCTAGCTCATAAAGCTTTACAAGTCCCTCGTATCCAGACTCTTTAAGCTCTTTTACATAGCTTGGCCATCTCCCCTTTTCTAGCTCATCTAACATAGGGGTTTCTGTTGCCATATTTTCACCTCCTATCATTTTATTAATGAAGAAGATATATTTAAATATTTGCATTTTTTTGGCATACCTTTTTAAATTTTTAGCAAGATATAAATGATGCATGCGATTAGTATGCATTTCTCTTCACCATATTTCTCTGCCATATAAGGAGTTTCAGAGATATAGGTTTAGAAATCCAAGCGATTTCTATGAAAAGACAAAAGAAATAAGGGAAAGAGTCTTAATTCAGTCAGGAACAAGGATTGAAATTTATGCTCTTGTGGAAAAACAAGAGTTCTGCTTTTTAACCAAATTTTTCCCAGAAGAGAGGAAAATATACACAAATGAAAAAGCGGTAAGGCATCTATTTAGACTTGTGGGTGCAATAGAATCCAGAGTACTTGGAGAGAATTACTTACATGTAATAGTGGAGGAAGCTTTTAAAGTTGCCAAGGATAACCTTGCCATAGGCAAATGCTTAGAAGCTTTGTCTACCTCTGCTAAGCGTGTTTCAAAAAGAATAAGAGAAGAAACAGGTATAACCAACGTAGAAAATGTTGTAGAGATTGCGATTAACTCTATTTTAAAGGAAGTTCCTTCCATAGAGAATAAAAAAGTTTTACTTCTTGGAGGAGGACTTAGTGGCATAAAACTTGCAAGAGCTTTAAGGGAGAAAGGTGCTATTATAAAAGTAGCCAACAGGAATTATGACATAGGCAAGAGAATAGGTGAAGAGATAGGCGAGGTCGAGGTTATAAAATACGCTGGGCTTTTAGATAATATCTCTAATAGCGATATTTTGATATGCGCAACCCTTGCATCTCATTATAGAGTAAAACCAGAAATGATAAAGATAAAGGATAAACTCATAATAGTAGATGTTTCACCCTTTAGAAATGTTGACCCGAGGGTTAAAGAAATTGAAAAAGTAATGCTATTAAATAGCGAAATAGAGAAGGTTATTAGAGAGAACATGGAAGCTATGAGAAAGGAAATACCAAAGGTTGAGAAAATAATAGAAGAAGAAATAAAAAGGTTGAAGGAGGGTGAAGAATGCCCACTGTAATATTTAAGGTTAGCGACTTAGATATAGAGCTTATCAAGGAAATTCTTGGCAACATATCTGAGGAAAAAGAAGTAATAATAAACGGAGAGAGGAAAAAAGTACTCAAACTTAATCCCAAAACCCAAAAGGATATCTATGCATTCTTGGCTATAATAGGACTATATAACACGAAGGTGAGGATGTAATGAGCTATGTAATGCTCGCCATAGATGAATATGACTATCATCTATTTTTAGAGCTGTTGAAAGGTGCCTTTAAAGAGAGAAAGATAGAGCATGATAACAAAGAAGAGGATGCCCTTATATTTGAAGAGAAGATAACCTTCGAAGATTACTATGTTCTACACTCCATACTCATAAGATTGGTTTAGATATAGGGCTGGCGAAGTTTGTAACTTTTAGTTCTTCAAGAATTTTCGCAAAATCTGCGATTTTTCCTACTTTTCCCGGAGTATAGGCACAACCAGGGTCTTCTGCGAGATAATCTTGAGTTACCGCATAAGCTCGTGACCTACTGCCTCTACAAATATTATTAAACTCGCATACTTTGCACTTTCCCCTGAGATTCTCTGGATTTTGCATTTCTTTAAAAATCTTTGCTTCGTTATAAATTTTAACAAGGCTCTCTTCTCTCACGTTTCCAAGTTTTATAGGTAAAAAGCTGCTTGGAAAGACGTCTCCATTCTTCGCAACAAATATGCCCTTGCCAAACTTCTTCCTACTTCTCGTTTTTCTTAAGCTTTTTGGCGTGTTATCTTTCAAAAATCCTTCATCCTCTTTACTCAGAAGCTCTTTTGTTTTATTTATAAGGTAGTAATAAAGTTCCCCTATGTTCAATACCTCTTCCCCAAGTTCTCCAAGCTCCACAAGTCTTCGCATAACCGCTACTCTTCTAAAGGGCTCGCTTCCAGCAATAGCATTAACCTTCATTATATTGAGCTGAAGTAAATCATAAACAAAGTTGAAAACGTCCTCAAGTTCATTAGGGCTAAGACCATATTCTTCTCTTGCTCTTCCCGTCGGGATGAGCATGTATAGATACCATCCTACCGCTCCAAGCTTTTTTGATAAAATAAAAATCTCGGGCAAATATCTAGCGTTAAACTTTGTTACGGTTGTAAGCAAGCGAAAGGGAAGATTTATCTCGCGCATTATTTTAGTCGCTTCTATAAGCCAAGAAAAAACGCCTTTCACGCCACGAAAGCTATCATGAAGCTCTGCATTATGCCCATCTATACTTACCGCAACAACATCTACTCCGGCCTCTTTTAATTTTATTAGATTTTCTCTATTCAGCAAAGGCGTGGTGCTTGGTGCTATAGTAACCTGCATGCCATTGTCCTTCGCATATTTTATAAGTTCGAAAATGTCTTCCCTCATTAATGCATTTCCTCCAGTTATACGCAAAATTGGATAAGGCTTGCCAAAGGCTAAAATTTGGTCTATAAACTCCTTACCTTCTTGTGTTGTAAGCTCGTCTTTGTCTCTGGTTTTCTTGGCAGATGCTTTACAATGCTTGCATGCCAGACCACAAGCGATAGTAGATTCCCACATCACAGAAACTGGTTTTTGCATGTTTAAAAGCTTGCGCTTTTAGGTTAAAAATATTTCCTTGAGAGCATACCTAATATCATCTTTGATATTTATCTCTTCATACTCAGAAAGCATCTTTTTAAGTTTTTCTTTTATAACTCTGAGTATTTCTTCGTTCTTTACTTCCTTTAATGCGAGAATTGCACCTATTCTAACTTTTATATCTTCGTCTTTCAAAAGCTCCGCAATAACCATCGCATCATCTTTGCGATTTATCATTTTACCAAGCTCTATGGCAGAGCCTTCCATCATCGCATCCCTGTAAAACTCTTTATCAAGAAAACCACGAGCTATTCCAAGAGCTAACGCTTCTTCGGAGAAATTCCTGGAGAGGTAAGGCTTACCGTTTATAACAATCCAAGGTAGGCTTAGTATATTGTATTTTCTCACGTCATGAGAAAAAGCATCTATTATCCATGTTTTTATTCTCTCATTGAAAATAGCAAATTCATTGAGCTTCTCCACAACCTTGGGACAATAATGACAGAAAGGTGAGACAAAGACCTTAATTTCTATGTTTTTTCTAAAATTTCTGAGCAATTTTTTTGTATTTTCACTTAACTCCACTTTTTTCTCTTTCATTTTTTCTAGAGTCC
>CBFDVL010000004.1:0-30923 GCA_965613365.1 uncultured archaeon
CTACAGAGAGACCAGAAACCATAGAAGCTGGAGGAAATGTTTTAGCAGGCGTTGAGAAAGAAGGCATCGTTAAAACCTTAAATTCTTTGCTCTTCGACGAAGAGCGGTATGCAAAAATGAAAAAGGCAAAAAATCCATTTGGAGATGGAAAATCTGGAGAGAGGATAGTGAGTATAATCCTTGATAAATATGAGAAAGGCGAGCTTGTCTTTGAGGAGACTAAAATTTTGAAAGGCTGGAAAAGGGAGATCATAGAAGTAAATGAAGAACTCGAAGGAAAAGAAATAAAAGAGCTTGATTTAAAGGTTTTAAGAATAATAGATGGTAAAGAAATTAAATTTCCTTACGGAAATTTAAAATTGAAGAAGGGTCAGCTTATCGAGATATTTAAAATTCTTTGAGATTCTTTAGCACACGAGCAGAGTAAAAAAGTCAAAAGTGGGAGATTTTGAAGAAGTTGCTAAGGAATTGGGGATTTAATATGATTGAGGGATTAGTCCAAGAAATAAAAAATTTAAGAGAAGAAATAAAGTGTGGTTCAAAGAGTGCAGTAAAGAGAAGGAGACCGTTCAAATGCCTATGTGGGTTGGAAGCTCACAGAGATGCTGTGGGATGCGTGAATATAGGGCTCGCTCGGGTAGCTAAGCCCCCGTGGGAGTCGTTAACCGGGCTGTGGCAAGCCCCCCGCTTCTAAGGGTAAACGATGCATCTGAGGGTAAAAGCTCAATGTGGATGCAGATGAGGATGAAATCCTTAGAAGTAGGAACCTCTCATACTTTAGCGTGAGAGGATGTCAGTTCAATTTTAATATTAATTTAATTGCTATCACTAACAATAGAATGCTAAACATTCTCCTTATCATAACTTCACTAAGCTTTCTAACCATTATTCTCGAACCAATTTGACCTCCAATGAATGCACATAGAGCTACTGGTAAAGCAGAGGTTGGGTCAAAGTGTCCTATAGAGTAATGGGCAAGAAATCCTGTAAAAGAGGAGAAAACAACTATAAATGCGGTTGTGGCTACAGAGACCTTAACAGGGAGTTTGAGCATTAAGATCAATAATGGACCTATAAAAATTCCTCCACCTATACCTAATAAACCTGCGATAAATCCTATTGAAAATCCTATGATCAAGCTATAAAAAATTTTTCTAAATAAATTTATCTCTTTAAACTCCTCCTTGGGTTTCATTGAAAACCACATTCTAAAAGCTCCTAGGATTAGTAATAAAGCAACAGAGCTAAGTATTATTCTTACATCAACATAGGCCGTGACATAAGCTCCTATTGGAGCACCTATTCCCGAGCTGATAATAAGAGGTATGGCTACTCTGATATCCACCATTTTTTCTTTTATGTAAATTAGCGTAGCCGAGAGAGTCGTTAATCCGTTGAGAAGCAGAGAGGTTGAGATAGCTATGTGTACTGGAAATCCTAAGAAAAAAAGAAGGGGAAAATATACTAAACCTCCACCAAGTCCAAGCATGGAGAATACTGCAGAGACTATAAGAACTATAGAAGCTATCAGAACTATTTCCATTATTCAGGCCTCTTCCAATAAATCTATAACTATCCTCTTTTTCTTCAATTTCCATACCTTCTCTGGAGCCCCTCCTCCAACTTCTCTATATTCAGCAACTTCTATTATTCCTGCGCGGTGAAGTTCTGAGAGATGGTAGTAGAGTCCAGACATGCTTATGGTAACTCCAGATTTAGTTAGAGCATCGTAAATTTCTCTTGTACTTCTTAAATTTCTGCCGATTATTTTAAGGATTTTCCATCGAGTTGGGCAATGAAGTGCCCTAACATAAATCCTAAACTTAGAAGGTAAGTTACACATTCTTCATTTATTCTTCTTTATCTCCTCGACATCCGCAGAGACGCATTTTATGTATCAACTTACAGATTGGACTACCTTCTAATATTTCATGTATTTCTTTCATATGCTTATATTTCTCATCTTTATCCTCCATAACAAACAACCTCCAGAATATTACTGTTTTATACTTAAATATTACAGTAACAATTCAAATAATTCTGAATCTCTTCTTTATAAAAGTATTGGCCAAATTAGTGCGGGGGGTGGGATTTGAACCCACGCAGGCACTAAGCCAGCAGATCTTAAGTCTGCCCCCTTTGGCCATCTTGGGTACCCCCGCAAAAAAATAAAACCACGCCGGGGATGGGATTTGAACCCATGAGGAGCAAAGCTCCACAGGTTCTCCAGACCTGCGCCTTACCTGGCTAGGCTACCCCGGCTATTTTTATGTCCTAAGCTCTATCTCTATATTTACTCCGTCTGGAATTCTTACCCTCATTATTTGTCGCATTGTTCTTTCGTCGGCTTCAATGTCTATTAGGCGCTTATGTATTCTCATCTCCCATTTTTCCCATGTAGCGGTGCCATCTCCTGAAGGCGATTTTCTTACAGGTACCCTAAGCCTTTTGGTAGGCAAAGGTATTGGACCGGAGATATTTACTCCCGTCTTTCTTGCAATCTCTTTTACCTGCTCGCATACTTCTTCAAGCTTCTTATGGTCGGTGCCACTAAGCTTTATCCTTGCCCACTGCATTTCTCTTCACTCTATTTTTTAGCAGGAACCACGTCAACAACCATTCCTGCAGCCACCGTTATACCCATATCTCTTATCGCAAACCTACCAAGTGGAGGAATTTCTTTAACCTTCTCTATTACCATGGGTCTTGTCGGCTGAACTCTTATTACTCCGGCATCTCCCGTCTTGAGGAACTTTGGATTCTTCTCTAAGATATTGCCTGTTCTTGGGTCAAGCTTGCTTATAAGCTCTACTATTCTACACGCTACCTGAGCTGTGTGAGCATGGAACACTGGCGTGTAGCCTACCGTTATTGCAGAAGGATGCTGAAGCACTACTATTTGAGCTGTGAACTCCTTTGCTACCGTTGGTGGTTTATCTGCATGACCGCAAACGTCTCCCCTCCTTATGTCTCTCTTTCCAACTCCTCTTACGTTAAAGCCGATGTTATCTCCCGGGACAGCCTGGGGTATAGCTTCATGATGCATCTCTATGCTCTTAACTTCTCCTCCTACTCCTGGAGGTTCAAAGATTACCTTATCTCCAACTTTAAGCACGCCGGTCTCTACTCTACCTACCGGCACTGTACCTATACCGGTGATCGAATACACGTCTTGCACCGGTATTCTCAATGGTAGGTCTATTGGTTTTTCAGGTACCTTAAGGTTGTTTATTGCCTCAACTAGGGTAGGACCGTCCCACCATGGCATGTTCTCGCTCTTTTTAACAACGTTATCTCCTTTTAATCCCGAGATTGGTAGATAGGTTATCTGGTCTTTTTTGTAGCCTACTATCTGGAAGAGCTTTTCAAGTAAAGCCTTTACTTCCTCGTACTTCTTCTGGTCATAATTTACTGCATCCATCTTGTTTATTGCAGCTATTATTTGTCCTATTCCAAGGGTTCTTGCGAGGAATACGTGCTCCTTGGTCTGAGGCATTAACCCGCCTTTTTCATCGCGCTGGGCTACATCAACCACAAGCACTGCTGCATCCGCCTGGCTAGCTCCAGTAATCATGTTCTTTACGAAGTCTCTATGACCCGGAGCGTCTATTATCGTGAAGTAGTACTTGTCTGTCTCCAGTTTTTTATGCGCAATATCTATAGTCAAACCTCTTTCTCTCTCTTCCTTAAGCTTGTCCATAACCCATGCAAACTCAAATGTTGCTTTACCTATTTTCTCTGCTTCCTCCCTGTACCTTCTTATAGTATGCTCATCAATAGCACCTAGTTCAAAGAGCAATCTCCCTACCGTTGTGGACTTTCCATGGTCCACGTGTCCAATAAACACCAAATTCAAATGGGGTTTTTCAGTCGCCATTTCTCAACCTCCTTTTTTATAACAATCCTTTTCTTTCTCTAATCTTTTTTATAACTTGCTCTTGCAATTCTTCGGGAAGTTTCTCAAAGCCAGCAAACTCTGTACTCCAGAGTGCTCTCCCTTCTGTTGCAGAGCGTATATCGCCAGCAAAGCCAAACATCTCTGCAACTGGACACTTTGCCTCAATGATAATCATGTCTCCTTCCTGTTTCATGTTCAATATTTGCCCTCTTCTGCTCTGAATTTCTCTGGTTACTGCGCCCATGTAGTCCTGGGGAACCTGAATAAAGACCTTCTGCTTAGGTTCAAGCAGGATAGCCTTTGCATTAAGCATGGCTTGCCTTATTGCACCTCTTACCGCTGGTATTACCTGAGCAGGCCCTCTGTGGATAGCATCCTCGTGAAGTTTTGCATCAACAAGCTTTACTTTTACACCTAGAACCTTTTCCTTTGCCAGCGGACCTTCGTTCATTGCTTCATGGAATCCTTCCTGAATTAAAGCCATTGTTTCGTTTAGATATTGGATACCTTTAGTAACGTCTGTTAAAATATTATTCTCATAAATCTCAACAATGCCTTTGGCGTCAACTTTATCCATCCCGCTCTCCCATAATGCTCTTGCAAGTTCCTTACCTTTTAGTCTATGAGGCTTAATCTCGCCTTCGATAAGTGCCTTAAATGTTGGCTTTTCAATTGGCTCTACAGTAAAGTAAAACCTATTATGCTTATTAGGAGATTTTCCTTCAACTGGCTCGCAAGTACCTTCTACACTTTCTCTATAAACAACTATTGGTGGAGAGGTTTCTATATCTACACCTTTCTTCTTTATTCTGTAGGTAATAACCTCAAGATGAAGCTCGCCCATTCCTGAAATCAAATGTTCTCCCGTCTCCTCATTTATCTCAACTCTAATCGTAGGATCTTCTCTTGCCATTACTCTAAGAACCTCTATTAGCTTTGGCAAATCCTTCATGTGTTTGGCTTCCACAGCTATAGTAACAACAGGCTCAGAAACATATCGCATTTCTTCAAATGGTTCAATTATCAAATCTGCATCACAAACAGTCTCACCCGCCCTAACATTTTTTAAGCCAATTACCATTGCTATATTCCCAGCTACTACTTTTTCTGTGGGCATTCTTTCTGGTCCAAAATAAACCCCCGTCTGCTGGACTCTTGCCTTTGTTTTGAGGTTATAAAGATAAACCTCCTTTCCTTTTTCAAGCGTGCCAGAGAATATTCTTCCAGTAGCAACTTCTCCGGCTTGCGGGTCTATTCTCAAATCTGTTATCATCATGGCAAGTTTCCCTTTTGGATCGCAATTTATCATCGCCTTGCCTACCTCACTCTCTATATCTCCTGGCCATATAGTTGGGATTCTGTATTTCTGAGCTTCGATGGGACTAGGTAAATGTCTAATTACCATATCTAAGATTACCTCATGCACCTTCGCTTTTTTAGCAAGTTCTCTTTGCTTTCCTTCCTTACAATGACCAAAAATGTCTTTGAAGGTAATTCCAGTTTTCTTCATCAAAGGAACATTTATAGCCCATCTATGATAAGCAGAACCAAAGCTTACACTTCCATCCTCAACTCTAACCAACCACTTATCCTTAAATTCCTCTGCAACCATCTTTCTTATGATTCTGTTAAACTCTCTTATTATGTTCATGAATCTTGTCTGCATTTCCTCAGGCGTAAGCTTAAGCTCATTTATCAGCCTATCAACCTTATTGATGAAAAGCACGGGCTTTACCTTTTCTTTCAAAGCTTGCCTAAGCACGGTTTCTGTTTGGGGCATTACTCCTTCTACAGCACAAACCACTACTATCACGCCATCAACAGCTCGCATAGCTCTGGTAACATTTCCTCCAAAATCTACGTGTCCAGGAGTATCTATCATGTTTATAAGATAGTCCTTACCTTCATAGGTATGCACCATGCTTACGTTGGCTGCATCTATAGTAATACCCCTTGCTTGTTCTTGCTCGTCAAAATCTAAGTAAAGCTGTCTTCCAGCAAGCTCTTCTGATATCATTCCACAACCTGCAAGCAAGTTATCGCTTAACGTTGTTTTTCCATGGTCTATGTGAGCAACTACACCCATGTTCCTAATTCTTTCTGGTTTTGTCATTAATTCCATGATCTTTTTGACCATCTCTTCTCTTCTTCCCATAGAATCACCTTAATTATCTTGCAGCCTTTGCTATTCTCTCTATCTCCTCTTTTTTGGCTATAGAATAGCACTTTATATCATAATTCGCAGCTGCAAGAATTTCCTCTGCTAAAGCTTGCTCTATCGATTTTTTACTTCTAAAAGCAGCCTTTGCAGCCCCAACCGTGATAAATCTAAGGGCAAGGTCAAGTCTTCTCTGAGGTGAAACATCTACGCTCTGGTGATAAGCTATACCACCATATTTCAATCTCGTGGTTTCTTCACGAGGGGCTGCATTTATTAAAGCATCTACCAATACTTGAATAGGATTTTTACCGGTTTTTTTCTCTATTATTTTAAAAGCTTCCTTAACTATGTTGCAAGCCATCTGTTTTTTACCGCAGTTTCTTCCACTCGTTCTTTTATGTTTTTTACCTTCATGTCCCGTTACCATGAGCTTATTTATCAGTCTCTCAACTATGTTCACCTTTGCTTTGCCAAAGGGTTCGGTGTGCCTTCCGCAAGTATGCGGAACATAAATTGGCTTGAGGTTTATATAACTTTTAAGTCCCGGGTCTCTAACCTCGACGTTTTTTGTATCCCATATACCAAAGATTTTAATTTCGTCAATATCCATTGAACCACCTTTATCTTATTGGCTTCTCCTTTCTTCCTCTGACAAGCTCTTTGAGTGAGACGTTGTTGACCATTACTACTTTATACCTAACTCCTGGTAGATCACCATAACTTCTACCTTTTCTACCGCCTATTCCTTCTATTATAACCTCGTCATGCTCATCTATGAAGTTTATTGCTCCATTTCCAGGAGCAAAAGCAGTAACCTGACGACCATTCTTAATAAGTTGAACCTTAACACATTTTCTTATAGCTGAGTTTGGCTGCTTTGCTTCTATACCTACCTTCTCAAGTACTATTCCTCTCGCCATGGGAGCGCCTTCTAATGGGTCGCTTTTCTCCTTTAACCTGAGGACCCTTCTTTTGTAGTTAGGGTCGTTCCACCTAAACTGCTTTCTCCTAAGCTTGATTTTCCTTCCCGCAAACTCACCGGTAGGTTTCTTAGCCATGTATCCACCTCTTGCTCCTTTATAGAACTATAACATCATCAATTTTATGATGCCTTTTTGCAAGATATTTAACTTTTTGAATATTTTTTCCACCTTTGCCAATTGCTAAGGCCCTGTCTCTATCGTCCACATCAACACGAGCGATTTTTTTACCAGCTTTTTCAACGATTGTAACATCTCTCACCCTCAGAGGTCTGAAAAGATTCCTTATAAATTCTTTGGGGTCATCGGAGTGCTCGATTACCTCGATCTTCTTCCCTAATAGTTGTCTGATTTTTTGAACGTTTGCGCCCCTCCTTCCTATCGCCAAACCCATGTCGCCCTTCTTAACTATAAAGGTAACTTTGTTGTTATTATTATCAACAATGCAATCCTTAGTTATAGCTCCCGTAATGCTCTCAAATAATGCTATATGCCTTATTTCTTCTGAGTTGAGCTTGAGGGTTTCCATTGCTATTTCCTCCTGAGCATCTCAACGATATTTGACTCTCCTTCCTCTACTACTCCAAGCATTGAAACTACATGAGGTCTCCCACACACCGAGCCAAGCTCCAAACTTGTTCCCTTAAATTCGTATAGGTCAATGCCGAGAGTCTTTGCATAATATTCTAAATCCTCTCTAAGGTCGCGGGGGCAGTTCTCAGCCACTATAACAAGCTTAGCTTCTTTATTTTTTACAGCTCTAAGAGTTTCCCTATGCCCCATTGTTACCTTACCGGTCTCAACCACAACTCTAATTGCACGTTCTATGCTCATTCCTTAACCTCCATCCTCTTCATTACAAGCTCGACCATTCCAGTACCGAGCTTGACCGGCTTGCCCACGATTACATTCTCAACAATTCCATCAAGCTCGTCTATCTCTCCTTTAACCCCGGCTTTTAACAGGTGGTCGACAGTTATTTCAAAAGCCGCCCTTGCAAGTACGGAAGCTTTTTCTCCGCTTACTCCATGTCTCCCTATGGCTTTTACCGTGCCATCGACGCACATCATATCGGCGACTAGCATTATATGCCTAACATCGACTCTCAAACCCTGCTCTTCAAGAGTATCGAGTATTTCGTGAATTATAGCGTTTCTCGCTGCTTCTATTCCAAGATTTTTCTCTATCTCTATTATATCATTAGTTTTGGTCCTTGTTATATCAACACCTTTAATTTTTAGCACATCCTTGAGGTTTGAGCCTTCTGTATATATAACATAGCCTTCATCTTCCTTTCGCATAACTACTCTGTTTATGCCCTTTATTCCTCTAATATATGTCTCTTTAACCTTGTTTAAAAGTTTTCTTAAATTCTTGATTGATGGGTTAGGTGATTTTAGGGATATTACATTTCCTTCATGCTCTATCTCAACCTTATACCTTGAAAGTTTCTTTATTATCATTTCAACAGTAATATCTCTCTTCTCAAGCTCCTCTTCATCCAATATTAAATGAACCTTAGAATCGATTAAATCTATCTCCGCATTTTTCATAACATCTTCTATGGTTACGGTTTCTATCCGTCTTGCTATCTGCGTAGCCTTTTCTCTGTCCTTTGCATACTCCTCATCAAGATAAATCGTCATACTTGGAGTAGAAGGTTGCTTTCTCGCATCTACTATTTCTATTATCCTTGGCAAACCAAGGGTAACGTTCAACTCTGCTACTCCAGCATAGTGGAAGGTTCTCATAGTCATCTGCGTGGATGGCTCGCCCATACTTTGGGCTGCAACTACACCTACCGCTTCACCAGGCTCTACCATTGAATATTTATATCTTCTGATGGTTTCCTTTATTATCTCGTCAAGCTCTTCCTTTGTAACTTGCTCTTCCTGAAGAGCTTCCTTCAAATCTTCATAGACCTTCTCAGAAACTTCGCCCCTGATTTTTTCTATCTCGCTGAGAACCTCTTCCTGAGTTAAGTACGGCATTAGCTACCCTCCCCTCTCCTTGACTACAGCTTTTGCTTCTCTTCTGCTTATCACCTTATCAATGATCTTTCTTACATTTACTGTTTTGCCCCAGTCCGTCTTTGACGGGTCTGCTCCGT
Organism: uncultured archaeon; assembly: GCA_965613365.1. GTDB lineage: Archaea > Hydrothermarchaeota > Hydrothermarchaeia > Hydrothermarchaeales > CAZSVW01 > CBFDVL01. The sequence goes on from CBFDVL010000004.1 coordinate 9,150, forward strand.
CCTCGCCATGCTTGAATTCTACTATAACTCCTCTTGTATCCCTTACAGTATTGTCATACTCAACTTTTAAATCTTGCAGAGCATTTATTAGTCTGCGCTGCATATACCCACTCTGCGAAGTTCTTACAGCCGTATCCACAAGACCCTCTCTTCCGCCCATGGAATGGAAGAAGTATTCAAGTGGGTCTAAACCTTTCTTATAACTGGACTTAACAAAGCCTTTTGCTCTTGCGCTTATATCTCCCTTCTTGAAGTGAGGTAGCGTTCTGCCTATATACCCACGCTTTATTCTCTCTCCTCTCACAGCTTGCTGTCCTACGCATGCTGCCATCTGAGTTAAGTTGAGAAGACTGCCCCTTGCTCCCGTTGTTGCCATTATCCTTGCGCTGTTAACCTTGCCTCGCATCTCCGATTCTTCCTCAAGATATTCGTTCGCTATACTTCCCGCCTTATCTCTTGCCTCACTTAACACCTGCATTATTCTCATCTCTAAGGTTTCCTCAAGAGTTCTTCCTGGAAGCTCTTCTAATATGCCTTCTTCATAAGCGTTTATAAGCTTCTTTACTCTCTCCTCCGCATTGACCAATATTTCCTGAATTCTATCCTCTGCCTCCTTGGATAAGTCTTCATCGTCTATTCCGGTAGAGAATCCCCTTCTGTTTATTACTTCTATAACAAGTTTTGTAATGCTGTCCAAGAACTTTCTTGCTTCATCAGCACCGTAATCTTTAACTATTCTATCAAGAAGTTCTCCAGCAAAGGCTCCAAAGGACTTTTCATCCATCGTGCCTTTTATTAGCTGTCCGTTTCTAATGACAACATAGGCATCATACTCGCAATCTTCTTTCTTGCATTCAGCACATTTTTTGCAGATTTTAGCTTTATAGGTTAAGTTCAGGTCCTTTGGCAATAGCAAGCTAAAGAGTTGTTTCCCTGTATAGTATTCCTTTCCATTCTCCACTATCGGCTCTGGCAGCTCAGCGGAGATCTGTGCTTTGTAGAGGATATCAAAGGCTTCTTCCTTCGTGAATTTTGTGTCTCCATGGGTTAAGAGATAAGCTCCAGAGATATGGTCGTGGATTCCTCCTATGATAGGTCCTCCAAATCTCGGAGAAAGTATCTGCTCTTGAACGCGCATTAAAACCCTTGCTTCTGCCCTTGATTCTTCGCCCTGAATAGCATGCAAGTTCATTTCATCGCCGTCGAAGTCAGCATTGTAGGGTGGGCAAACGCAAAGGTTAAGTCTAAAGGTTTTATAAGGCAGGACCTTTACTTCGTGTGCCATTATGCTCATTCTATGTAAGCTTGGCTGTCGATTGAATAACACTATATCCCCATCTTGTAAATGGCGATGCACTACCCAGCCAATATCAAGCTTCTCAAGGATTTCGTTTATCTTCTTTATTTTTCCTAATCTTATCCTCTTACCATCAGGGCTTTCGACATAGTTTGCCCCTGGATACTTATCAGGTCCATTCTTAACCAGTTGTTTTAAGTATTTTATGTTAAATGGAGTAACCCTGACCGGTACGGTGAGCTCTCTCGCGATAACCTCCGGCACTCCCACCTCATTTATACTTAGGTTTGGGTCTGGTGAAATAACCGTTCTTGCTGAGAAGTTAACTCTTTTACCAGAGAGATTACTTCTAAATCTTCCCTCTTTGCCTTTAAGCCTTTGAGTAAGGGTTTTGAGAGGTCTTCCCGAGCGGTGCCTTGCTGGCGGAACACCAGCTACCTCATTGTTGAAATAGGTTGTTACATGATATTGCAATAACTCCCATAAATCCTCTATTATGAGCTGAGGAGCTCCAGCTTCTATATTCTCCTCAAGCCTTTGATTTATCCTTATTATATCCACAAGCTTATGGGTTAAGTCGTCTTCGCTTCTCTCTCCCGACTCAAGGGTTATGGAGGGTCTTACCGTCACTGGCGGCACAGGTAAAACGGTTAGAACCATCCATTCCGGTCTCGCTACTTCTATATCAAAGCCCATTACCTCTGCATCTTCATTTGTTATTTTCTCAAGTCTTTCTCGTATATCCAGAGGAGAAAGTCTGTTTTTACCTTCTATAAAGGTGGTTGGTTTTTCAAACTTTATCTCCTCTTGTTCTTCTCCACAGTATGGACAGCGCTTTGCCGTTCTTGCTATTCTGAAAAGCTCTTCTATTATTTCTTCTTCGTTTTTACCCGTTTTTCTTGCCTTTTTAATTTCCTTTCTGAACTCTTCTATTCTCTCCTCTGGCAAAAGAATGCGAGAGCATTTTCTGCATGTAGCTCTAAGAATTTTGCTTATTAATTTTGCATAGCCTACGTGAATCACTGGTCTTGCAAGCTCTATTCTTCCAAAATGTCCTGGGCACTCTCCAACTCTTCCTCCACAAGTTTTGCATCTTAACCCGGGGTCTACCACACCAAGCTTTGGATCCATCAATCCGCCTTCTATTGGATAACCGTCTTCATCGTAAGTATCGGCGGTAATTATTCTTACTTCTGACATCTTTCTTATATATTCTGGTGAGAGCAAGCCAAATTTCAACTTTTCAATATTTTTAGGTGTTATTCTAATTTTTTATCCCTCCTTTTCATGCCTTATCTCCAAGTATAAGCTTTGGATAGATGCACAAGGACTTAAGCTCATCGAGCAATAATTTAAAGGCATAGGAAACCTCTACTTCGGCAGCATCCACATCTCTACCGCAGATTGAACAATAAACCGTGCCTCTTATTTTGTCATACACCGCAATTGAACCACACTTCTCGCAAACAAGCATTATATGGCGATCCGATTCATCAAGAAGCCTTTCTTTTAGTAATAAAGCTGCTCCATAGCCTATTAAACAATCTCTCTCCATCTCTCCAAATCTCAAGCCACCTTCTCTTGCTCTTCCCTCTGTTGGTTGCCTTGTTAATACTTGTACAGGTCCACGAGAACGTGCATGTATCTTGCCCGCTACCATGTGGTGGAGCTTTTGATAATAAGCTATACCTATGAAAATCTCGGCTTCGAGGATCTCCCCAGTAATACCATTATACATTACCTCTCTGCCAGTATGCTTGAATCCAAGTTTAAGAAGAGCTTCTCTCAGTGCTTCTTCTGGCTCGCCAGAAAATGCTGTGCCATTCACTCTTTCTCCTCTAAGCGCTGCAACCTTACCTCCGAGCATCTCGAGTACTTGACCTACAGTCATTCTTGAGGGTATGGCATGCGGATTTATTATTAAATCTGGAATTATTCCATCTTCGGTGAAAGGTAGGTCCTCCTGTGGAACTATCGCACCTACCACTCCCTTTTGCCCATGTCTCGAAGCGAACTTATCTCCAAGCTCGGGGATACGTAAATCTCTTACTCTAACCTTACCTAGCCTATTTCCTCCTCCTCCCTCAGTAAGCATGACCATATCCACTATTCCTTCCTCTCCATGTCTCACGGTTACAGAGGTCTCCCTTCTTTTTTCCCTTGTTATCCCATACTCGCTTATTTCTTCTAAGAATCTCGGGGGCGAGGTTTTTCCTATTATCACCTGCCCCGACTTAACCTCAATCTCGGGCTCTATTAGTCCATCCTCTCCAAGATTTGCATAATCTTCCTCGCTTCTATAACCTCTGACATCCGACTCGGGTATTTCAAACCTGTCAACTTGTCCACCTGGATATCTTCTTTCTTCCGCCTCATAAGATCTAAAGAATGTGCTTCTTGCTAAGCCTCTGTCTACTGAAGCCTTGTTCAGAATCAACGCATCTTCCATGTTGTAGCCCTGATAAGAGAGCACTGCTACAACAAAATTTTGCCCTGCCGCTCTGTTGTCATAGCCTATGGTATCCATTATTTCGGTTTTAACTAAAGGAACCTGAGGATAATGCAACAAATGGGCTCTAGTATCTGTTCTATATTTATAGTTGGAAGCATAGAAGCCAAGAGATTGCTTACTCATACCCGCTCCCATTGTATTCCTTGGCGAGGAGTTATGCTCAGGATATGGAATAATAGAAGCACATACACCAAGAATCAACAAAGGATTTACCTCTAGGTGAGTATGCTCTTCTGTCAGCTCATCTGGAGTAACAGCGATATACGCATTCTCTTCCTCCTCTGAATCGAGATATTCAACAACCCCTCTTTTTACCAGGTCGTCCCATGTTAATTCTCCTCTTTTTAAGGCTTCTATTTCTTCTTCGGTTATCTTAGGTTTTCCATTCTCAACAACGAGCAAGGGTCTTCTTGCTCTACCGGCATCACAATTTATGTAAACTTCGTTTGTATCTTTGTAATAAGCAACATTAACCTGATTAGAGAGCTTTCCCTTCCTTCTTAGTTTCTTAATTTTATTTACAAACTCCTCTGGGTTAGGATGCCTTCCGATTAGTTTTCCATTAATATATATATTAGCCTCCATTTATATCCCTCTCTCAATGGGCTTTACTCCAAGATTGAATATTACCTTCTCAACGCTTTCTTCGCTGGTTCCCGTTGAAAATTCGGTTGATAATGCAAGATTCTTTACCAAGCCGCAGTTTGGACCTTCTGGAGTCTCGCTTGGACATATTCTCCCCCATTGTGTTGGATGCAAATCTCTTGCTTCGAAGTGTGGCTGAGACCTACTTAGTGGCGAAACCACTCTTCTGAGATGAGACATTATGGATAGACAATTTGTTCTATCCAAAAGCTGGCTTACTCCAGCTCTTCCACCAACCCAGTTGCCAGTAGCTAAAGCATGTCTTATTCTTTCAGTAAGAACATCTGCTCTAACTATAGTTTGAACACTTGGCTCCTTGCCTCTTACCACGCTTCTTTCAAGCTGATACTTCATATCTCTTGTTAAATTATAAAATGCCACTCTGAACAAATCCTCCATCAAGTCTCCAGCAAGTCTTAATCTTTTGTTTGCGTAGTGGTCTTTATCATCCGGTTCTCTTCTACCAAGAGCCAATTCAATTACTCGAAGCACAACTCTACCAAGATAATAAGCTTTCTTTATTCTATCCTCAGGCTCTGTACCAAGATGTGGGAGAAGATATCTGTCTATAACCTGCTCTGCCCTCTTTAACCTATATTCTCTTGTCTGCCCAGCTGCAACCTTCTTGCCTATAACTTCTAGTGCGGCTTCCTTTGTTTTTATATCAAGGTACTCCTCGAGATTTTCAAGTATATGTTGCATTATCTCAGGGTCTTCAGAAACGGCACTCACAATTTCTTGGTCGGTCTCGAGACCAAGAACTCGCATGAGTATAACAAAAGGTATTGTACCTGGGACTGAAGGGAAGGAAACACCTATCATTCCATCTCTATCCCGCTCCACAGTTACCAAAGCTCTAAATCCGCTTCTCTTTGAGAATACCTTCGCCACCTCTGTAATCTTTGAATACCTCTCATTTTTCTCAAGCATTATTTTGTTTGGAGCGAGGTCTTCGATTATAACTAAGACTCTTTCAGAACCATTGACTATGAAGTATCCTCCTGGGTCTAGGGGGTCTTCCCCAGCCTCTATTAGCTCCTCTCTGCTCATTCCATATAAATTACAAATCTTGGATTTTACCATTGTTGGAAGCATACCTATTTTTACTCTCTCCCATTTTCCTTCCTTCCATTCTTGGACCAAACGCATTTCCAGATAAATTGGCGAAAAGTAGTTTAGGTTTCGTAGTCTTGCTTCCCTTGGCAGAATTCTATTTTTTGAACCATCTGCCTCAATAACCTCTGCTTTATCAACTTCTATTTTGCCAAACTCTATATCTATCCCTACGTCGGTCTCCACCTTTTTAATCTCATCTATTATCTGCTGAAGCCTATTCTCCACGAAATCGTTGAAAGAGTCTAAATGCTGTCTAACTATCTCACGTTTTTGCAAAAAAGCTCTTAAAATTGGCTTGGTATCTATCACAATATCAAACCTCACTCTTACTCACTTACAACTACCCTATAAAATATACTTTCCCCAGCAGTAGGGCTTTTCCTCGTTATTTTTATTATATCTCCAACTTTTGCCCCTATTTTTTTAACCATTGGGTCAGAGATGAGAATCTTTGGCAGCTGGCTTTTAGTTATGTTGTACTTTTTTAATACTTTCTCAGCTTCCTCTTCGGTAAGAACCTCATGTTTTGGAACAAGCACATGCTTAGAAATATCCATCTTCAAGCTTCTCTCCTCCTTATTCTATATTGAATGAGCGGGCCCGGAGGGATTTGAACCCTCGACCCTCGGCTTGCTCCACCTTTGTGAAACGGGAGTCCCCGTTTCACAGAAAGGCTTAAAAGGCCGACGCTCTGACCAGACTGAGCTACGGGCCCTTTTTCCAACTACCTTTAAAAATAGGTTTTTCATTGATTCTTTAACTATTTTTCTCGACCTCCATGGCTCGCTCTTCAATGACGCCCCGGTCGGGATTTGAACCCGAGTCACGGGAGTGACAGTCCCGTATGATAGGCCGCTACACTACCGGGGCTTTATAAGCATAATGGGCTGGCGGCGTCCCCGGCTTCCCACGGGCTCCCGCACCGCAGTACAACCGGGATCGCTGGAGGGCTTAACTTCCGTGTTCGGAATGGGAACGGGTGTAGCCCCTCCGCTATGGCCGCCATACCCGTTTTCTATTTGGTTGCATAACGAATATAAAGATTATTAGATTTATCAAGCTATATGGAAAAAGTCTCGTTCATCATACTCGCCGGTGGCAAAAGTAGGAGAATGGGCAAGGACAAAAGGTTCATAAAGTTTAAGGACAAGTACTTTATTGAACATGTTCTTAAAACTGCTGAGAAGATCTCAGATGATATTATAATCTCTGTAGATAAAATTGAAAATATGAATTTAAAAACAAAACACAAGGTTATAGAGGACATTTTTGACATAGGAGCGCCTTTAATTGGAATATTTTCTGCCCTTAAACATTGCAAATATAACTATACCTGTGTCTTACCTTGCGATGCTCCTCTTGCAAATGCAAAGGTATTTGCTTATATGATTGAGAGGAGTAGGGGTTATGATGGAGTAGTGCCAAAAGATGGCGAATACATAGAACCTCTGCATGCAGTTTACAAGGTTAAACCTCTGCTAAAAGCCTGCGAAGAATCTATAAAAAACAAAAAATACAAAATAAGCGAGGTTTTAAATAAGCTCAACATATACTATATTCCGGTAGACGAGCTTAGAAAATTTGATAAAAATCTTCTGACGCTCAAAAACATAAATACGCCTGAAGATTTGAAGGAGTTGGAAAAATGCGTATAAAAACCAAAGGATTCAAAAAAAGGACTTCTGTAGATGAAGCTCTGAAAATCCTTTTGTCTCATACACCTTTGCCAAGCATTGAAGAAATAGGCATATCTCGAGGATTGAACAGGGTTTTGGCATGCGATATTCTTGCCAAGATAGATGTTCCTCCTTTTGATAGAGCAGCGATGGATGGCTATGCAGTAAGAGCAGAAGACACCTTTGGAGCTTCTCAGACAAATCCTATTTATTTAAAGGTAGCTGGAGAGGTAAAAATAGGAGAAGCTAAGGAAATTGAAGTTAAACCTAATGAAGCAATTAAAATAGCCACTGGCGCACCATTGCCAAAAGGAGCGAATGCTGTTTTGATGTATGAATATACAAGAGAGCTAGATGAAGAAATAGAAGTTTTGAAACCTGTAACTCCTGGAAAAAATGTTTCTTTTAAGGGTGAAGACGTCAAAAAAGGAGAAATTCTGCTTAAAAAAGGAAGAATTTTAAAACCTCATGATATTGGCCTACTTGCTTCCTTCGGTATAGAAAAAATTAAGGTTTATCGTAGAGCTAAGGTTGGGATAATCTCCACTGGAGACGAGCTTGTAAATCTTGGAGAAAAGCTAAGCGAAGGAAAAATTTATGAGAGTAATAGTTACATGTTAGCAAGCTTAGTTAAAACCTCTAATTCTATACCTGAAAGAAAGGGAATTGTAAAAGATAACAAAGAAGAAATCAAAAAAGCGATAAAAGAAGCATTAAGCAATGACGTAATTATAATTACGGGAGGAACCTCTGTAGGAAAACGTGATTTGGTCCCTGAGATAATAGCAGAGATTGGTAAAATTTTAGTTCACGGCATAAGTCTTAGACCGGGAGAACCTACCGGATTTGGAGTTATAGAAGATAAGATTATATTCATGCTTCCAGGCAATCCTGTGGCTTGTTTTGTAGCCTTTGAAACTCTTATAAGACCTATGCTACAAAAAATGCAAGGATTGAGTTTAATGGCTTATAGCCATTATCTTGTTGCTAAGGGCATACTTAAAAGAAAAATCCCCTCAGAAATAGGCAGAAGGGATTTTGTTAGAGTTAAGTTCGACGGAAAATATGTTGAACCAATAAGAGTTAGCGGCGCTGGAATACTCTCAACCTTAGTTAGGGCTGACGGCTTTGTTATAGTACCCGAAAATTTAGAGGGTTTTGAAGAAGGTGAGGAAGTAGAGGTTAGGTTATTTCACAATTATTTTCCCGCTCCTTAGTATCAAAATCTCGAAATCTCTAATTACTCTATTGCCAAAAATTTTATCTCCAGCACTTCTTCTTACCATGCCTATAATTGAGGTCGAATTATATACAACCTCGATGCCGTGCTTATCTGCTTCGGAGAATATTATCTGTGGGATTTCAAAGATGTTGGCATCTTTTTTTATTGTTACTTTTATTGGAGTAAGAGATTCAAAGAGTTCTATAGTTTTCCTTGCCTTTTCAACGTTTTCCTTTGCTTTCTTTTCCAATATTGTTACATTTACCCTTGAAGTGCCTAAAATCTTCGCTATTTGCTCTTGAGTATAACCCTTTGCTCTTAGTTCAAGGACTTTAATTTGTTTTTCTGTTAGAAAGCTTTCCTTAGCCATGCTCAACAATCCTTATTTTCTCTTCCTTTGGACTTATTAAGATTTCATCTCCTTCATTGAGATTCATATTCTCGGCAATATGGCGAGGCGCATCTATAATAAACTCCAAATCTTCTACCTTAACTGAAATTCTTTTTAACGCACCACTTTTATTTATAATATACCTAATTCTCCCTTTTAAAAGATTCACTTTATCCTCTCTTACTATCATTATGTCTTCCGGTCTTATTCCTATCTTAAAATTTTCTTTTTCTGGAATTTCGTTAATCTCAAGCTTTATATCGCTATTTTCAACCTTACAAATAGCTTTTCTCTTGCTATAGTCTATTTTTTCGAGCTTTGCATTGAATATGTTCTCCATGCCGACAAATCTCGCAACAAAGATATTTTTTGGCGTGAAGAATACTTCTTTCACGCTGCCAATCTGTTCTATTTTACCTTGATTTATTACCGCAAGCTTGTCTGCAAGCTCTATCGCCTCTTCTTGGTTATGAGTTACATGCAAAGTGGTTATCTCGAGCTCTTCATGAATTCTAACAAGCTCTCTTCTCAGTCTAATTTGAGTCTCTGGATCTAAAGCACTAAGCGGTTCATCCAAAAGAAGTATTTTCGGCTCTATCACCAAAGCTCTCGCAAGAGCTACCCTTTGCTTTTCTCCTCCACTTAAGGTTGAGGGATATCTCTCAGCTAAGGGGGAAATTCTGAGAAGCTCCATCATCTCCTCTACTTTAGAATTAATCTCGCTATTTTTCATTTTTCTTAATCTTAGCCCGAAAGCTATATTTTCAAAAACTGTCATGTGAGGAAATAGCGAATAGTCTTGGTAAACAAACCCTAATCCACGTTTTTCAGGAGGTAAACCATTAATTTTTTTACCATCTATTTTAATCTCTCCTCTATCAGGCTCTAAAAAACCTGCTATACACTCTAAAAACATTGTTTTACCAGCGCCAGTAGGACCAATAATAACAAAGTACTCTTTATCCTCTATCTTAAGATTTATTTCTCTCAATGAAAACTCTCCAAGCTTTTTCCATAAATCTAAGACCTCTATCATCTTCTATCCCTGCTCTTTCTGGATAATAATCTAACTAATACGAATACAAATAAGGAAAACATCACCAAAATAGCTGCTACTGGAGAGCTTGCTTTTAATCCAGAGCTTATAAACCTCTCATATATTAATGTAGGAGCAATCATCGGGTAATAGGCTATAACTATAACTGCTCCAAATTCGCTTATAGCTCTCGCCCAGCACATTATCGCTCCAGCAAGAAGGGAGGTGTAAGCCAAAGGCAAGGTTACCTTGAAAAAAGCTTGTAGCTGATTAGCACCCAAGGAGCGAGCAACATTCTCAAGCTTTGGGTCTATGCTTCGAAATCCCTCTTTTGCATGATTTATGAAAAAAGGTATGCTTACAAAGAGCATTGCAATTACTATTCCTGGCACAGCATCCACAAATCTGATTGGCGAGAACTCGCCTATTAAGCCATGAGCGCCAAAAACGAGCAATAATGCTATACCGGCTACGGTATGCGGTATAACCACCGGCAGATCTATCGCTCCCTCTACAATTGCCTTGCCTTTAAAATCATGCCTGGCTAATAAATAAGCCAAGGGTGTACCGAATATACTTGCTATTAGCGTTGCTAGAAAAGCTGTGTAGCTGCTTAAGAATATTGCTTGCCAAACAGCTTTATCCTTCGCTGCGCTTATAACTCCTTGAGCATTAAATGCAAATTCATGCAAAACCAAATTTAGAATAACCACTATTATAAAAAAGAAAATAATAGAGCCTAAGGAAGCAAAGAGTAGTGTAGCTTTATCTCTCATTTTAGGTATTTCCTTAGACTTTCTGGAACTTTATCTTTATCATCTGCCTCTGCTGGCGTTATTGGAGGTTGGCCAAGCTTCCTGAAAACATCTTGACCCTCTTTGCTCAGCAGTATTTCAAGGAATTTCTCCGCATACTCCTTATGCTCTGCATTTTTTGGTATCGTTATGCCATAGACTATGGGCCTGCCTGTTACCTCTTTTCCATTTGCGAGGATTACCTTAACTTTCTTGTATAACTCTGCGTATTCTGGGCTACTTAGGTCTATTTGCTTTGGCAACTCTATAAAACTATGTCCATGTTGTTGTGCAACGCTTCTGTATATGAAGTAGTAGTCTACTTCTCCAGCTTCTAAAGCTTGGATTAGCTCCATCTCCATGCTTCTAATCATAAGCTTGTTCGTGTCAGGTTTTATGTTCTCTGAACTGGGCATTCTTAAGACATAGGTTCCATTTTCCTCTACGAATTTTAGATTCGAATGGCTTGCTACTAGATCATCGTAAATTTTGCTATCGTTGTAGTAAAGCTCGGCAAGCTGTAGAACCATTTGCGAACGAAAGCCACATGGGTCATCGTTAGGATTGGAGAATCCAAACTTAACTTCTGGCTTTCTTAATATTTCTATCCAGTTATCAGAGTTTATTTCATCTGCATACTTGCTCGTGTTTAGATACGCAAGGACTATTTGATTCTTAGCGAACTTTATAGTAAAGTCGGCATAGTTAGGATACATCATTTTTGGGATTAATGTATAATCGGCACTCGCTACAATATCAGCGCTCCTGCCAAGTTCGGTTACCTTTCTTATTGTTTTGACACTTCCCGCTGTCTCGCATTGAACATCAACGTTAGGATAGCGTTGTTCGTATATTTTTTCAAGCTCTTTGAAAGGATTCGTCAAGCTTCCCGCATGGAATACTTTCAGTACAATTTTTTCCTTCTGCACAGGTTTTTGCTCGGTGCTTGTCCCTATGCATCCTGCGAGAAGTACTAAAAACGATAGGAACGCTATAGTAACATGTTCTCTCCCCATTATTACCACCTATTGTAATGGAGAAAAATAACCTAATATATAAATATTTCGTTTAAAGTTAATTTACGTTAATAAAATTGATTACATTTGAAAAATTAAATTTTTGAAGATTTGCCTTCAAAAATTATCCCCAGTTGTACTTTATTACCTTCATTACTTCTCCTTTGTTCTCCTTCCATGCTTCAGCAGTAGCTCCTCTGTCCTTGCCTGCGAGGATGTAAATCACCTGACCTGCTCTGTAAATGCTCTTCTTCTTTATCCAAGCTTTGGCTTGTTTTACTTTAGTCTTCTCTTCTTCTGTTAGTATTTCACTCACGATTTCTCCTACCCCCTCCGGCGCTTCCTGACCGCCGAGAATTATTATGTAAAGTTTGTTGTTATAGTCAGGGAAGTTGGTTTTGTCTGTTAAGTAAACTGTTATTCCATTATTTTCTAGGTAGGCTACGAATTCTTGTGCAAGATTTAGGTCTATTGAGTTTGCTAATATTGTTACTTCTGGTGTATATTCCCCTGGTGCTTCTGTTGGAGTTGTTCCTGTAGTTACTACGCTTCCTCCCAAGCCAAATATACTGGTGTGGTTCACCTCCGCATATACCGAGCTACCAGTATCTCCTGCAGAGTAAACATGCAAACCTCCTTTGTTGTCTGGTATGTCTCTGCCCACATAGTCAGCGAGCTTGAACCACTCGCTACCATTGTAATACATTATGTAAAGCTTTTTGTCTCTTTTTTCTTCCTGGGTGTAGGGTATTTCTACTCTGAATTTTGTTATGTTTTTTATCTCGGACTTGTTTTTGATTTCTATGTATCTAAGACCCTCTCTTTCGTCGTTGTCCATGGCTACTACTCCGAAGGTTCCTGAATCTTTTGAGACTTTTACCTCTAAGGCAACCTGAATGCTTGCGTTTTCCTCTACCTGAGCTTTTATTACAACTTCTGTTTCGTTTATTATTGTTGTTTCTGCTGAGTTTACTGTTTTGTTGGTTTCTAAAATTAGGGTTGCGTAGAATAATGTGCTTTTTTCTGCGAGGTTTCCTGAGGTGTCGTTTACGTAAACTGTTGCGTTGTACTCTCCGTATTCTTTTATGTATATCTTCACGGGGCTTGAGGAGAAGGTTTTGTTGAATATGCTACCATTTTCGTATCTTACTATTACCCACTGCTGGTCTATGCCTCGGTCGTCGCTTGCGTTCCAGGAGATTGTGGTGTAGTTTCCTGAGGTTTTGGTTAGTGTTATGTTCTTTGCTGTTAGATTTTGGATTGTTGGAGGATTATCTGGAGAAGTTTTATTGGTTTTATTTATAACTACTGTTCTGGTTTCTGATATATTCATATTACCAGAGCTGTCATTACCGTAAACCTTATAGGCGTAATTTCCGTTTGCTAAGTTGGTCATATTGAGATGGTAGTTGCTTCCCGAACCTTGCATTGTGTGGTTGCTACCATTCCACTCAAGTAATGCAACATTCAAATCTTCGTTTGAAGTTATGTTGATATAAACGTAATTTCTATCTAGAACGGAGTTGTTTTCTGGAGTTGGGTCTACGAATACAATTGTGGGAGGAGTGGTATCTTGTTGGGTAACGTTTATAACTACTGTCCTACTTTCGGTAACATTAAGATTACCTGAGCTATCGTTGGCATAGACCTTGAAAGTATAGTTCCCATTAACCAAACCTGTCTTATTCAAATGCCAGTTCTTACCTGAGCTCTGCATTGAATAATTTACATCGTTCCATTCTAATAAAGCAGTGTTAAGATCTTCGTTTGCAGTAATATTCACGTAAACATAATTTCTATCCAAAACTGAGTTATTCTCTGGTGTAGGTGGGACAAAGATAATTTGTGGTGGAGTGATGTCAGGTTGAGCGATGTTTATGATTACTACTCTAGTCTCAGTAATATTTTGATTACCTGCAGAGTCATTACCATATACTCTGTAGGTGTAATTACCATTACCTAAACCTGTTCTGTTTATATACCAATTCCTACCATATCCATCCATTGTATAGTTTGTGCCATTCCATTCTAAAATAGCAATACCGAGATTTTCATTTGAGGTTATGTTAATATAAACATAATCCCTGTTTAGAATGGAGTTGTTATCTGGCGTAGGAGCTACGAAGTCTATGTTTGGTGGAGTGGTGTCTGGTGGAGTGTAGTTTATGGTAACTACTCTCGTTTCGGTAACATTCATATTGCCAGAACTATCATTTGCATAGACTTTGTAGGTGTAGTTTCCGTTTGCTAAGTTGGTCATGTTAAGATACCAGCTACTACCATTATTTTGCATGCTATAATTGCTATCATCCCATTCCAACAAAGCAGTATTTAAATCTTCATTGGATGTTACATTGATATAAACATAATCCACAGTTACAACCGAGTTATTCTCAGGCGTCGGATTAACAAAAATTATCTCAGGCTTTACCGTATCTATTGTAAAGTAAACATCGGAATCTCCAATATCGCCTAAACTATTATTGGCATAGACTACAATATGATTGCTTCCCTCAGGAGCATTAATTGTGATATTTGGTATAAAGGTTATATTACTTCCATTGTTCAGAGAATACCACCAAGTATCTATCTCCTCCTTAGCAGATACGTTCAAATCTATTATAGGATTAGCGTAGGAAGCGTTAAGAGGAGAGTATATTATTATCTCAGGAGGAGTTCTCACCTCCCATATCCAAGATTGCTTATCTGAACCATTTATATTTTCTACATAGGCTGTTATGTTGTGCATGCCTACTTCAGCAAGCAATTTACAGCTTGAGTTGGTTACGCTCTCATTCATAAAGAGATACGCGCCATCCATATACCAACTCACTTTAGCTGTTTGATTTACTGTTATGTTGAAGGTTCGATAAGTTGCATCTAAATCACTACTAATAACATCCTTAACTGTTGAATTAGGAGAAAAGGAAACAATTTCAGGTGGAATTGGAATTGGAGGAGCTTTTGCTGCAAGTCCAAACATGCCAAGATGCGTTACGTCAGCTTCTACATAACCTTCATATTCCCCACCATAAAGCTTGACATTTGTAGTATTCACAATTGATGCAATTTTTGTCCATTTTTCAGCGGTCACATTCCAGTAATATAATGAGAGAGTGCTTTCATTAATGTCGATAAAGTCTGTGCAGTCACCATCCTTTAGCGGGCTTCTATCCAAGTCAAGTGCGGTATAATAAATCTGGAGATGTACATCTTTTATATTATTTATATTAGGAGTTACCACAATCTCATAGTATTTCTCAACTGCAGTTTCGTTATTTTCTAAACCGTTTTCATAAGTTAGAGGATAGGGAACCGTTCTATTATTATATTTCATAACAGCAACTGAGGAAGGTGGAAGGACTGGGGAATTCAGCTCAGCGCTAAGATTGAAATCGATATTTTTTATCGCATCTACGCTAAAGGAAGTTATCAATAGAGTATAATTTTTAATAACGAGGTTGTCCCAGTAGTCCTCTTTTAGCTGTTTTATTATTCCAAGCGCTCTATAAGGATCGCCACGATGAGGTTTTGTGAGAATCACAACGATGCTATCTCCAAGACCGAGTTCTTCGGCATTGAATTGGATATCAATATGGTTATTTCCATACCAGTCAGGCAATCTTTGTCTAACGCTGAATGCAAAACGATAAATATCTGAGTAATTCATCTTTTCTCGTTCTTCTTCGGTGGTTAAATTGTAAATCAGGGCTTCTACGGTGTCATTTGTAATATTATTTGGCATTCCAAGCATGATTATATAGGTGTAGTTGGTGTAGTTTGAAATTTCTTCTAAGGTTCCTGATGTAACATTAATATACTTACTCAGCTCCTCAATAAACTCCTCACCAGATTCGTTAACTTCATCATAAAGCACAAGAATTTCATTAAGGGTAAGGTTTGTAAGATTGTTGGTGAGGTCAAGCCCATCCTTTATTTTATCTCCATCAGTATCGGGAGTAAGAGGGTCTGTAACTGTGCTTTTAACCTCTATATAATCTGTTAATCCATCGTCATCTGTATCAGGGTCAAGCGGATCGGTCTTGTAATACCATTCCTCACTATCACTTAGACCATCGTCGTCGCTATCACCATCTAATGGGTCAGAACCGAAGTAGAGAACCTCATAGCCATCACTCAAGCTATCTCCAGGATAATCTGTATTAAATTTAAGTGGGTCTGTTCCAAGCTCTTTATATTCCTCGTAATCACTAAGTTTGTCTCCATCGGTGTCGGTCATTGTCAGGGAGGTATTTATATTCTTCTCCTCAAGGTCGCTTAACCCATCTCCATCGGTATCGTTGCTATTTGGATTAGAACTAAAATTAAATTCCTCAGCATCGCTTACACCATCGTTGTCTGTATCGTTTTTCTTGGGGTTGCTTCCAAAGACTATTTCGGTACCATCGTCAAGCCCATCTTTATCAGTATCATAGTTAGTAATGTTTGTGCCAAGCTCAAGTTCTTCATAATCGCTCAGTCCGTCAGAATCAGTATCCACATTCTGTGGATTTGAGCCAAGTTCAAGCTCTAAGGAATCGTTTATACCGTCGGAATCACTATCTTTGCTCAGTGGATTGCTCTCAACATGAATTGTGTAGTTACCAGTTGAATTTGTTATGGTTATATTCCATCCCTTTATTTCATCTCCATCAGATATTTTATCTAAATCAGTATCATAATGTGTTGGGTCTGTTCTGAGTATGCTTTCATCGTAATCGCTTACATCATCGTTGTCTGTATCGTTAGATCTAGGATTGGTATAACGGAACTCCTCCTTATCAGTTAATCCATCTGAGTCTGTATCGTTTACTTCAGGGTCGCTTGTAACAGAGATTATATATTTGCCTGTTTCGTTTGTAAACTCTACATCCCAACCATTGGTTTCAGTTTCATTTGCAAGTCCATCATTATCGGTATCCTCTAACCAAGATGGAGAGTTATGTAAATCATCATCGTTAATGTCTGAAATTCCATCTCCATCGGTATCCTTTGAATTGGGATTGTACTTAAGATTAAACTCCGCAGAATCGTTAAGACCATCATCATCGGTATCTGCCAAGAGTGGATTAGAAGAAACTTCCATCTTAAATTGCTTTCCACAGTAGGTAAAGCTAATTTGCCAGCCTTCATATTCCTTGCCGTCAGTTAATCCATCACCATCAGTATCTTTTTTAATCGGGTCTGTGCCAATGATAAGTTCTTCCTTATCAGTTAATCCATCACCATCAGTATCTTTTTTAATCGGGTCTGTGCCATAGTCCTTTAGATGGTCGACCTCAAATTTATCACTCAATCCATCTTTGTCTGTATCTGAGTTAGATTTACTCGTTGTAGTCTCGATTGGTTCTATTTTCCATAGAGTATAATTATTGCTACAATTACAATCTATCTCAACCCCTGCGTATGGATTGGAGGCGTTGGTTATTCCCTCTTTTCCATATAAACAGCACCTCTTGTCAAGATCATCGCTACTACCCTTGTTTATAATCCTATATCCTTCCTCAACACCTTTGAATCTCCATAAGCTATAATTGCCAGTTTTACTATACTTGGGCAACGAGGTATCTATATCCACCTCAGGATAGGCATTTTTATCTCCATACAGATAACAGGTTTTCTTTTCACCTACCCATTCCTTAGCACGCTGACTTATAATCCTAGTCCATCCATCTCCAGCATATTCAAATCTCCATAGGTCAGCGCTGCCATCATTACACTTATAGTCCATATATACTCCACTTGCACTTCCAGCTAAGCAATAATCCCTATTCTTATCGTCGCTACTACCTTTGTTTATAATTCGATATAGGTTATGCCCATGTCGTTTCTCTATACTATCTAATAAACCATCTCCATCTCTATCCAAAGGATTAGGCATCCATTTGAGAAAATCATCTAAGGTTTCAGGCATGATATCGTAGTAAAGAGTTGTTTCATAATTATATGAATCCTCTTTGGATTTTCTATCACATGAACCTGCACAGCATTCCTCGTAAAATACTCGGTAATATGTCGAAAACTCAAAATTAAACCTTAGATTAATCTGGGGTTTCTCAGGTTCTAACCAAGCACCAATAATATGAATTTTTCTCTTAGTGCTCTTGTATTTTTTAGAAGATAAAACCTCATCAATGTCTCCACGGTCAGAGAGTAGTATGACCCCTTTGTCGGTTTGTACTAAGTTATCAACATTGATTCTTGAGTAAATATAACTTTCATCGAGATCCTCTTTTTCTCCATCATCTGTTAGTTCCACTTCCTCTTTAACCCGACATCTAAACTGAATTCTGTCACCTACATCTATACCATTATCATCGTAATCGCTTGTATCTATCCATGTACTTTGAATATCAAGGTCTACTTTACTTCTAACATTTAAATCGGTTAGTTCGTCTATTATCCATTTCATTGCTTTCTCTGTCCAGCTTTCACCAGTTATTATCCAGCATAGGAGGTCAGAAAGTATGATAACTGCTTCGATTACCCATCCAAAAGGTCCAATAAATTCAAGGAACCAGAATATAAGTCCATACATCACCTGAAGTGCTGCATACACACTAGCTAAGGCACGACCAAATGCAGACCAACCAGTTTGACTTCCTATCTGATAAACAACATAAGCGATAGAAGCACCCGATGCAACAAGACCTACTATTTTCAATCTATTTGCCCATTTGGCATTCTTAGAGAATTTGCTGAGCAAGTCTCTTGGTAGTTCCTTTCCTATAACTTTCTTAAGATAGGGCAATCCCCCTATCCTTCCTTCAGAGTAAATGAGCTTACTTGAGGATAGAAGTTTAAAATACTTCTGGGCTATTTTATGAGACTTCCAGAAACTAAATCTTCTAATTTTCCATTTTATAAAGAAATAGGATACCGCATGGAGATATATCGGAGACAAAACCATTCGCTGTAGACTCATTGTGCTTGCTGCTATCCATTTTAAGGTTTCTGGTTTCTCAGGAGGTTCCAAGGTCGTTTCATCATAGCCGATTTTGGTCATGCTTCCTTCTCCGATGTCCCATGCTAAAAACAGCATTATTGCATTTTTCTTTTCCTCTTCACTCCAATTCCAGTTTTCCACTATATCTATGATTTCCTTGGAGTCAAGATGCTCATTGGTTGTAGTATCATACCAGCCCATTTTAAGTGATTTCATTGTAACTCTTTTCACAGAGGTTAGGTCAATGTCATAGTTACTTCCAAGAATGTAATTAGTGCTGTTGATAAAGCTCTCCATAGACTTGCTTGCGGTAACCTCTTTAATAGCAAAAATTATTGGAAGCAGTTTATCATCAGGCAAACTATCTAAGACTGTATTTGTTAAGTTACCAACTATATTTTCCAACGCTTCATAGGAATATGAAAAGGATTTTATCGTGTGATTTACACTTACGTTATTCTCAGTTAGTTTGTCCGATGCATCGGATAAGGAATTCTGACTGTTTAGAAATTCATAGCGGAGAACAATATATGCTTTAGTGGTTTCATTTATGTCCTTGCTGTAGAACAATCTAACATCACATCCATAATCTTCCTCAACATTAAATCCAGTGAGCATGAAGTCTTCTCTATATTTAGCGAGAGTTATGTCATAATTGGATTTTCCCTCCGCAACATCTCCAATAGCTAAGCCATCATTTTTACTAAATTTGCCATCAATCTCATTCAATAACTTCCCATCTCCAGAATAAATTGATATTTTACCATCTTTTACGTTAGAAATTATTATATTATCCTTTTTATCATAAATATTTCCAACAGCAAAACCACTTTCCTTAGTAAAATTGACATTAGGGTGAAGGACTTTTCTATCGGCTCCATCTCCAGAGTAAATAACTAACTTACATTCTTCTGACGGATAAGTACTATAGGCAAGTAAAATCTCGTCCCCCTTCCAACTAAGCACATTTCCTACTGCAAACCCATTGCTCCAAATTGGTTCATAAACGTCAAACTGGCTTACATCTCCTTCTCCAGAATAAATAATTACTTTATATCCTTCCCCTGCTATATATTTGCCTATTACAATCTCATCCTCTCCATCTCCGTCGGTATCTCCTACTGCAAAACCATTATCCTTTTCGAAGCCATTTTTTTCGTCGAGATTAATTCTTCTTATAAAGGTTCCATTTCCATAATAAATGAATATATCGTGGTCTGTATCATGAGCAATTATAATTTCCTCCTTTCCGTCTCTATTCACATCCCCAACCGCGAGCCCATCGTTTTTAGTGAAGCCATCTCTTGAATCTAAATATATAGTTTTAAGAAGCTCGCCTTCTCCCGAGTAGATATATATGTTATGGTCTTTTTTATCTCCTACAACGACTTCATCCTTCCCATCCCCATTTACATCTCCTACCGCAAACCCATCACCTTTGCTAAATTTACTATCATACCTATTCACTCTATTCCCATCTAGACCGAATATCTTAACCTTGTGGGATATATCTCCTGCTACGATAATCTCATCCTTGGTGGTGAAGTCATCGTTAGCGCCTTTAACGAACCAAACTAATCTTGCATCGAAAGAAAGATTTAAGGGACTATTTGTCGCTGGATAGAACATTTGCCCTTGAAAAGCTGTGGTTAAACCATAATCTTGGACAGGCGTTAGCGGAACATAAGCTTTTTCACGCCCTCCGAGACTGAAAATTTCTACCACTCCGCTCAAATGCCTTGCAACAACAATCACATCTTTGCCAGTGCCATAAACATCTCCTACCGCAAACCCATCTCCTGTACTAAATCCACAGTCAAACTCGCTTATCTTACTCCCATTAATATCAAAAATCTTTACAGTATGATCTATGTCTCCTACAACAAGAATCTCATCCTTCCCATCCCCATTCACATCTCCTACCGCAAACCCATCATTCTTAGTAAATTTACCATCAAAGCTTCCAACCTTTTTATTCTTGCTTATTATAATTCCATACCTCTCAACCTCGGGTTGCTCAGGAAGATAATTAGCTGTTAGCTCAAGCATAGGTATTATTCTTACATCTTGAGTTGAGCTATCTATGTCTCTCATATTTCCCTTATCGTCCTTAGGCCAGTCCCATTTCATCTGAGGTATTTTAAGATGTTTGGAATCTTTGGGTCTTATTTGAAAATCTATTGAGGTGGGGCTACCATTGGTTTTTATCTCAAAATGGAAGCTACTATTTATTTCTGATTTGGCAAAGGGTGAAAGGTCAAAGGAATCAGGCACACCATCATTATCGTTATCAATATCCCATGCATTTGGAAAACCATCATTATCAACGTCGGAGTCAATATTAGTCACCTCAAGATAATCTACCAGACCGTCGTTATTGGAATCTGGATTTAATGGGTCTAAATCATTCTTAGCTTCATAATAATCACTTAGCTGGTCAGAATCTGAGTCTATATCCTCCGGGTCTGTTCCAAGAACTCTCTCTAAGGAGTTGGGTAAGCCATCTCCATCTAAATCATAATAATACGCGCGTATGTCCAATCTTTGGGTTGAGAACACCCTCCACTCAGCATCATCTGGATCCTTAAACGCTACTTTTGTTGCTATTGTGTTTTTGTCTCCATTTCCTCTCACATACCGAAAGATAAATCTATGCCAGCCAGTATCTAAGTATATGCTACCATTGTGGCTCCAGTCCTTTGATGGAAGATGCTCGCCATACCATCCTACTACTACTTGCTCATCTATTTCTATTTCTGAGCTACCATCAGAATCTATAGCAAAATACCATGTTCCAGGATTAGAGACATAAAAATATCCTTCATAGTAGGAGGTGTAATTGTTATCTTCACCATAGACATTCTCAGTTTGGTTGATTTCATTAACGATTCCAAAACCCGAGTAGTTGCTCTCTGCGGTGGAATCTCGGTCTACACAAGCTGTTAGTTCATCATGATTTTTTAACTGTGAGTACCAATTATTTTTTTTAGTAATCAGTAATATCCCATCTCTAAAAGGAAAGGCTTTTATATTAATCTCTTTTGTGGAGAACACCCTCCACTCAGCATCATCTGGATCCTTAAACGCTACTTTTGTTGCTATTGTGTTTTTGTCTCCATTTCC
>CBFDVL010000005.1:0-29509 GCA_965613365.1 uncultured archaeon
GGCAATAGTAGGATTTCCTGATGTTGGACTGGTTGGCACAATAGCGGTATCTCACATAATCGAAATTTTAAACCTCCAAGAAATAGCGCATATAGATAGTGAAGAGCTCCCACCGATAGTCGTGGTAAAGGAGAGAAGACCTCGAGGACTTATAAGGATATATGGAAACGAAAAGCTAATTTGCATAATATCAGAAACCCCGATTCCTCCCTCTCTTACAAAGCCCATAGCCAAGAAAATTGTAGAATGGTTAAAGAACAAAAACGCAAACTTGGTGGTTTCCATAGGCGGATTGGCTCATCCGGAGAGAATGGAGATAGAAAAACCAAAAGTCTATGGAGTGCCGGCAGATTCTAAGACCGAAGAACTATTGGAAAAAAATGGGGTAAGCTTCTTTGAGGAAGGTTTTCTTGTGGGACCTAATGGCGTGGTGGTGTTCATAGGTAAGAATAATAATCTGCCTGCGATTCACTTGGTATGTGAAGCCTATTTTCAGTTTCCCGACCCGGGGGCTGCCGCGGCCACGATAGAAGTTTTAAATAAAATGTTTGGATTAAACATAAATGTTGAAAAACTTCGTGAAAAGGAAGAAGAGATAAGATTAAAAACCCGAGAGTTAATGAAGAGAACACAGGAAATTCTCAAGGAGATGCAGAAGAAGGAAGAAGTGCCAGTCATGTATAGGTGATAGTATGTTGGAACCTCTTAGCCATATAGAGGATTATGGCGATAAAATAGTGATCTATGTAGACTTGCCATTTGTGAGAAAGGAAGACATCTTCATCTATCTGAGAAAAAATATCCTTGAAATCAAGGCGACAGCAAAAAGCACACCTCATTTCGGATTTTTCGAATATAAAAGTTTTAAAAAGATTATTAAGCTACCATGCGAGGTTGAAGAAAAAACTGCGAAAGCAAAATTTCAGAATGGAATATTAAAAATAATCCTCAAGAAAAAGATTAAAGGAGAGATTAGGGTGATATAATGGAAAAAGACTACGAACTTGAGAGAATAAGAAGGAAAAAACTTGAAAAACTCTTAAAAAGACAGAGAAGCTCTACGCCAGAGGCCCCTATAAAAATCACAGATAGCGAATTTGATAGAATATTAAATAAATATCCTTTATTATTAATAGACTTCTGGGCACCTTGGTGTTTTCCATGCAAGATGATTGCTCCCGTGTTGGAGGAGCTTGCCAGAGAATATAAGGGGAAGCTTGTGATAGGTAAAATAAATGTTGATGAGAATCCAATAATCCCTGCAAGATTTCAAATATTTAGCATACCTACTCTTATTTTATTCAAAAATGGAAGACCCGTAGAGAGAATAGTTGGAGCTTTGCCCAAAGAATATTTAGAAGAAAAAATTAGGGTTTATCTATAAATCAGACTACTCTCCAATTTTTATTATGCAAGGCTTCTATCAGGAGCTTTACATTTTCCTGAGATATCTGGTACTTCTCTGCAAAAGCTTCATAGTTCTGGAATACTAACATCTCTACAAGGTCTCTTATCTTTACCCTGACCTTCATTTTTTTATCACCTACCTTCTAACCTCCAACCGATTAAAATAACTTTTTATGGTATTTATAGTGAAATACTATTTAAACTTTTCTATGTAGAAAGTTTTATAAATCTCTATTACAATTGGAATTAAAGAGAAATGAAACTTTTGAACATAAGTGAATCAAGATTCAGCATATTGCTTACACTTAAAAAAGGTAACTACACGGTAGAAGAACTTAGTTCTATGTTGGGGATGAGTCAAACTGGAGTAAGACAGCATCTCGCAATTTTGGAGGGGGAAGCCCTTGTAAAAAAAGTGTCTATAAAGGGACCTACAGGAAGACCAAAGTATGTATATTCTCTAACTGAAGAGGCGGAAGTCTTCTTTCCAAAAGCATATCACAACCTTCTGCTATGGTTGTTTGAAGAGCTAAAATCGAGAGATTTTCCCCTTGAGGAGATTATAATCAGCATAGCAAGACGCAACGCCGCAAGATACAAGGAAAGATTCAAAAATAAAACCTTAAAGGAAAAGATAAACATCTTACTTGATATGTTAAACTCAAACGGCGAATTCGCTGAAATCGTTGGAGAAAACAAGATAAAGAAATATAATTGTCTGTTTTCATATCTGGTGCCTCAATTTAACAACGCCATTTGTAAGTATGATGAAACTTTCTATGCAGAGCTTCTTGGTAGAAATATAAAAATAACAAAGATTAATAATGAAAAAGAGCGTTTTTGTCTGATCGAGATTCTATAGCTTTGCTAATCCATTTTAACATTTCTTTAACCTTATCTCTGTTATAGAGATAAAATCTTCCTTCCACTGCTGACTCTCCAAGCTCGAGGAAATATCTTATTTTATCCTCATCTTTGCTCCAGAGACTATCCTCTCTCTTCAACATACTTTTTAAAATAGAGAATCCTAAAATTGCTGCGGGGTCTTTAAGATTTTTCTCGTTTAGAGATTCAGCTATTTTTAGAATTTCCCTATAGAATTCAAGAGAGATTGACGTTCTTAAATCTGAGATTCCCTTTTCTATACATTCTTTTGCACTCTCTAAAATTCCAACCTGATGTTCAACTATGGTATTAAACTCATCGTATTTTCTTAGAAAAACAAGCTTTTTTCTAAGAAAATTCTGAAGCAATTCTTCGCCTTTAATCTTGTCGTTGATAAAGTCATTTAAATGCTCAGACTTATCTCCAAAAATCTCCCTAAGAAGTTCTATGCAGTTGAGAGTCCATTTTTCATATTCTCTTATAAGCTCTTGTTCTTTTTCTTTTTGCCGAAATCTCTTTCCTTCCTCGATGAGTTCATTAATATTATTTACAAGTCGTCCACCGATTCCCATAAAGCCAACCTATCTTTAAGCTCTTTTATTTTCTTCTCAAGCTCTTCTTTTTCTTTGATTATCTTTTGCAACTCTTCATCTTTTCTTTTCAAATATTCCTCTGCAATTTGCTTGCTTTTAGTTTTTATCTTTTCTTTCCTTCTTCCGCCTTCCTCTTCAGATATCTCAAGCTTTTTATTTAGCTCAACAATTTTGCTTTCCAGCTCCATCTTCTCCTTTTTAAGCTCCCCTATTTTGAGTCTGTGCATATCCAAGGTTTCCTCCATAGCTTTTACCTTGAGAAGTTCTTCTTCCAGCCTTCTTCTCTCAGTTTCTATTTCCTTCTCGCTTGCTTTAAGTTTTTCTTCCATTGCTTCGATATTTCTCTCTCTTTCCTTTAGTCTATCTATCTCTTTCTTTAATTCTTCGCATTTCTCGACTATCTGAGCTTTTTCTCTTCTTAAATTATTCAATTCTCTTTTGATTTTTGAAATGTATCTCCTATCAATGATTATTTTGGCAATAGCTATGAATAAAAGAAGTAATAATACCAAAATTATGTTTAACATTCCTGTTTGAGTAATTGGAAGCTCCAATTTCACCACCTAAAGATGGTCAACCTCTAATAATCTTACCTTTTCCTTCAATTTTTCTATCTCTCTCTTCAGCTCATCGTTTTCTTTTCTCAGGGATTCTATTAGTGTTTCTCTGTCTTCTATTGTTTTTCTGATAGCTTCTTTGGTCTTTTCCTTTAATTCTGAGATCCTTTCTTCATATCTCTGTTTTAAATTTTGGATTTCTTCCTCATACTCTCTCGTTCTTCTCTTCATCTCTTCATTTAACGTTAAAATCTCCTGATTCATTCTATTTTTTATATTCTGGATTTCTTCTTCGTATCTATTCTTTTGAAGTTCTATCTGTCGCTCGTAGCTATCTTTCAAAGATTCAATCTGCTCTTCATAAGATTTTCTGATATTGTCTTTCTCTTTTTCATGTTGCTCTTGAATATCGATTTTTTCTTTTTCAAGCTCACCAATTCTCTTTTGTAGAAATTCTATTTCATCTTTTGTGGCTGAAAGTTTTAGAAGAGTTTCGTTGAATTCTTTTTCCTTCAAAAGAAACTCCTTTTCCTTCTCCCTAAATTCTTGTCTCTCCTTCTCAAGTAGTTGCTCTAAGTCAGAAATTCTCCTTTCAAGGTCTTTTCTACTCTCCTTCAGAGCCCTTATATTTTCAAGCAACTCTTCTTTTTCCCTTTCTATCTCTTTTAACTGAATTATTTTTTCTTTGTCTTCTCTTTTTCTTCTTTTTAGAATTATAATGAGGAAAAGGAGAAACGCAAATGCTCCAACACCTGTATAATAAATATAATTGCCCTGAAGATAGGAGTTAAAATCCATGGTTAATATTAAATCCAACCCCTAAATAAAGGTTATCATTATTCTGCAAAAGCTAATGCCATTCTCTCCCTTATTATGCCCAGCAGAGCTTCCTTCTCGCTTAGTTTTCTAGTTGCTATTTCTTTGTCTGTGACATTAAAAACTTTTTTAACTCTTCTCAGCCTTTCCTCATCGGGAGTTATTTTCATCTCCTCGCATCCATGTTCTTTTATTAATTCTTTTGGTATTTCCTCTCCAAAGACTGCTACCTCATAAGAGTTTCTCAAACCAAAGATTTCAAAGGCTTTTTTTATCTGATTTTGAGCCGAAGCCCTTACAACAACTTCTATGAAAAAATCCTTGCTTATATTCTGATTTCTCTCAAAGGCTTTTTTGGCTTGTTCTATCGCATACCTTAGATGTTCCTCGCAAAGTAAATTTCTTGAATCTATTATCTGTATTTTTTTGTATCTTTCGAGTATTTCCTTGTTTATTGGTTTTCTGCACTTCAAAAATAATATTATCATAGTTATATAAATAATCGATTAACAAAATTAAAAGCATTGAAAGAAAGCTTGATTTATTTAGCTCGCTTGAAAATAGCTATGAAAAATATATCGCCTTCTGGCAAAGAAGTAAAACCATTTTTTATACCTTCGTGCTCTATCTTGTAAATCTCAAAGTCAAACCTTGCTATAAACTTATCAACAATCTCTATTGTTTCTTCGGGGGTAAAGGTACATACCGAGTAGACCAGATATTTGTCTTTTTTAACCCGCTTGGAAGCCTCTTCTAATATGCTCAATTGTTTTTCTGCAAATTCTTCGCATGTTTTTTTGTCTATGTATTTCGCCTCGGGATTTCTTCTCGCCGCTCCTACTCCGCTACATGGGGCATCTACAAGCACGACATCAAAGCTCTTCTCTGGCTTATAAATCACCTTAACCTTGGTTTTATATAAGCTTGCTCTCTGCTTCAATATGTCAAGCTTGGTTTTGTCTATGTCATAGGCATAAAGTTTGGCCACGTTCCTTGTAATAGATGCCATAGCTAAGGTTTTCCCTCCCGTGCCGGCGCAATAATCCAGGATTTTCCTTCCTAAGGAAGAGGTTATCTTTGCCACCAACTGGCTTGCCTCATCCTGAACATGGGCTTTACCTTCCTTTATCAGTGAAGAATACCTTGCAATAGGCTCTGTTAAAATTGCCGTTGGTAATTTTAAAGGCCTGCTTTTAAATCCTTCCTCCGCGAGAGTATCCATAGCTTCTTCTCTACTAATCTTATTTAAATTAACACAAAGCGTTGTTAAAGGCTCCCGATTTAGATAATCTATAAGCTCGGGAAAATTTTTTTCAAGTATGCTTGAGATATAATCTGAGAAGGAATATCTTATAGCCAAGCGTTTCTCCTCTGGCAGTGCTTTCTCAGCTTCTTCAAAATTCACTTTAAGTTTATTGGTTGCAAGCTCAACGTAGGTTCTCGCGCTTCTCTCAAGCTCATAATAGTCAATTAAAAAATCATACCACCTTTTCCATCTCGCTATGCTATGCATAGCTCTTGCTATTCTTTCTCTTTCTCTTAAACTAAGCCGTGTATAAGGCAAAACATTTCTTAAACATCTTGCCATGTTGCCCTTTCTGAGCCATTTTTCAACGATTTTTATTGTTATCTCATTAACCTTGGACATCTCTGCTCTCTCTTATTATCTCCTTAACTATTTTCTCAACAAACTCTTTGCTAAGGTTTAGCTCCTTAGCTTTTCTTTTCCATTTTTCTATAACTTCTCTTTCTCTTTCGTTATCTTTAATTTTCAATCCCTTAGTTCGCTTTATTTCTCCTATTTTTTTAGCTTTCTGCATTCTTTTTGCAATTAATGTTAAAATTTCTTCATCTATTTCATCTATTTGCTTTCTAAGCTTATCTATGCTCATTTTACTATCTTTGCTCCCTCGTTGTTTGTTTTTGTAATTATTATCTCACCTTCTAAGCTCTGCCACGCTTCCTTTATTTTATCTATTGCTTCTTCCTTGGCTAAAGCTACGAATGCACTTCCTGTGCCCGTTAGTCCGCTTGCAAGAGCATTATTTTCGAGAGCGAGAATAGCCGGTTCTGGAGAAAAGCCCAAAGAAGAGCAATAGATTAAGCCGTTTAAAGTTAAAGCATTGAAGAAGTCTTTTTTCAAAGCTTTTTCAAAGGCTATTGCTACGAAGTCTTTAAAGAGTTTGGCCCTTTTAACATTTGCCTTTGAAGTAAATGAAGCTTCGTGCGGAGAAAAAATTAAAACGCTCAGCTCTTGCATTTTCTCCTTAAGTAAAATTTTTCTTTTAATATTATCCGTAACTACCACGCCTCCAAAGTAAGAAGCACTCGCATCGTCGAAGGCTCCTGTAATTGTTACCCTTGTCTCTACCGCCGCCTCCACACCAAGATTTATCGCTTCCAAGCCTCTTAGCTTTTTTCCTATCGCAGAGCACGTGGCTAAGATTACTGCATTAGCGGCTGCGCTACTTGAAGATAGCCCTCTTGCCATAGGTATCTCTGAGGTCGTCGTAACTTTAGCTCCAAAATCTAGGTTAAACTTGTTAAAAACCTTCTCAACGCATTTCTCTATTAGCGTAGTGTCGCATTTAGCATTCTCTGCCTTTCCCTTTATTTCTCCGCTATCATTTATCTCCACTTCTGCATGCAATTTTAAATCTATGCCAAAAGCCGAGCCTTTACCCAAAGCTATTGCGTTAACTATGGTTGCTGAAGCCAAAGCATAGGCTTTTCCCTTACCTTTCAAAGCACTCCGCTCCTCAACGCATGATCAACCAAAACCAAGGCAAGCATTGCCTCGCAGACAACCAATACTCTTGGAACTATGCAGGGGTCATGCCTTCCTTTAATTTCTATTGTAACCTCTTCCTTTTTCTTTAAATCTACTGTTCTCTGAGGTTTTGCTATTGAAGGCGTTGGTTTAACAGCCACTCTAACTACTATTGGCATGCCATTGGAGATTCCTCCCAATATACCTCCCGCGTTGTTGCTATATGTTTTTATCTTTCCCTCGGAAAGATAGAGCTCGTCTTTTACTTCAGAGCCTTTTTTTCTCGCGAAACCAAAGCCTAAGCCTATTTCTACGCCCTTTACCGCTCCTATGCTGAGCATAGCTTTACCAATGTCTGCGTCAAGTTTATCAAACACGGGCTCTCCCAAGCCAGGAGGGACATTTAAAGCTATTAGCTCGATTACGCCTCCTACCGAATCGCCTTCTTTCTTTGCTTTTATTATTTCTTCCTCCATTTTTTTCGCTGTTTCTAAATCTGCACATCTTACCAAGCTCTTCTCGGCATTTTTCCTTATCTCAGCGATGCTTAATTCTCTTGCTTTAATTCCATGAATTTCTATCGTGTGGGCTAAAATTTCAACGTTTATTTTTTCGAGCAATTTTTTTGCTATTGCTCCTGCTGCAACCCTTGCGAGGGTTTCTCTACCAGAGGCTCTTCCTCCCCCGCGAAAATCGTAGTGCTTATATTTGAGAAAATAGGTTAAATCTGCATGTCCGGGTCTTGGCTTATTTCTTAGCTCATAATAAGGAGAAGAATCTATATCTCTATTGTAAACAACCATCGCTATGGGCGTGCCCAAAGTCTTGCCTTCAAAGACTCCCGAGAGGATTTCAACTTTATCTTCTTCTTTTCTCTGGGTTGTTATTTTGCTTTGCCCGGGTCTTCTTCTGTCAAGCTCCCTCTGAACGTCTTCCTCGCTAAGCTCTAAACCCGGAGGGCAACCATCTACTATTACCCCCACCGCTCTACCATGAGATTCTCCAAAGGTTGTTACTCTAAATTTTTTACCAAAGGTATTTCCTGCCATAAGCTAACCCCTAATTTTCTAAGTTCATCAAAAAATTTAGGATAAGAGATGCTAACACACTCCGCATTTTTTATCACAGTTTCTTTGCTTGCTATGCAAGCGAGCAAAGAAAGTGCCATTGCCATCCTATGGTCTTTATGGCTATTTACCTCGCAACCTTTTAACTTTTCTTTTTCTTTACCTTTTACGATAAGCATGTCTTCTTTCTCCTCTATTTCTGCACCAAATTTTCTGAACTCCGTTGAGCAAGCTCTAACCCTATCGCACTCTTTATATCTCGCATGTTTTATGTTTTTTATTACCGTTTTTCCTTTTGCAATGCAAGCAAGAGCCACAACAGTAGGGAGCAAATCCGGAGTATTTCCAAGGTCAACCTCTATACCATTAAGTTCATTTCCTTTTACTGCTACGGCATCTTCCTTTATTACTACTTTGGCTCCCATTTCCTTGAGAATATCTAATATAACTCTATCTCCCTGCTTCGTATTTTTCCTTAGGTTTTCCACAGCTATTTCGGAGTTTGTTATTGCAGCGAGAGCCAAGAAGTAGGAAGCAGAGGAATAATCTCCTTCTATTCTGTATTCGGTAGCCTTATATAACTGAGGTGCAACGTAAAACTCTTGATAATCCTTGTTTTCTACTTTAACTCCAAACTTCTTCATTATATCTAAGGTAATATCCACATAAGGCCTTGATTTAAGCTCCGTTGTCAACTTTAATTTCAACCCCTTCTTTGTATAAGGTGCTAAAATTAGAAGAGAGGAGATGAATTGCGAGCTCATATCGCCTCTTATCTTAACCTCTTGCTTAGAAATCTCTTTGCCATAAATCGTTAGAGGAGCTTTTCCATTATTTGAGATAACCTTTATATCCAGCTGAGAAAGAGCATCGAGCAATGGCTTCATAGGTCTCTTTCTTATAGATTCGTCTCCGTCAAGGGTTACTTTCCTATCAAGACATGCAATTCCTGAGATTAATCTTAAAGTTGTTCCCGAGTTTCCAACATTTATTATTTCCTCTGGCGTTTTTAGCTTGCCTCCTGTTCCTTTTATGAAAGCGTAGTTTTCATTTTCTTCCTTTATCTCCGCCCCCAATGCTTCGCAAGCTTTTAAAGTTGCCAACGTATCCTTAGCGAATAAATAATCTATTATTCTCGATTCTCCTCTTGCTAAGGTAGCGAGTATAAAGGCTCTGTGGGTATAGCTCTTAGAAGGAGGCGCCTTTACTTTGCCTTTCGGTTTTGAGGGTGTTATAACTACGTGCATTTTTTTACAACTTCATCAGCATATCATCAAGCTCTTTTCCGCTAAATTTAAATCTTACACCACAACATTCCTCTGTAATCTCAGCACCTACTTGGTATTTTCTCTCCTTATCTATGTCCGAAAAGTAAAGCGCTATAGGTGCAAGTTTTATGTAATGAGAAAGAAGCTTTGCAAAGCTCTCATCTCGTATAAAATACGAACCATCAACTTCTGCCTTCTTTAACTTTAATTTCATTCTCTCATCCCTGCATATTATCACGGGAGGACCCTCTATCATTATTATGTTATCTGCGAAGAAAGAAATTTTTCCAAGAGCCAATATAGATATACTTGGATTTTTTACTATGCATATATTGCCTTTCTCGTCTATTATCTCTTCAACGCAAGGATATTTTTTGCAAAGCTCTACAAGCTCTTCCTCAAGTTCCTGAAACATGCAACTATTTATAACTCTTTGAATAAAAATAGTTTTGGTGAAGCAAAATGCAACCAGAGAAAGAGGTTATTAATACTCTTGCAAAGGTTGTTATGCTCGCAGCAAGAACTGCACCCAAAGCTAAGGGAGAGGATGACATAGTTATGACTATTGTCAGAGAAGAAGACAAAGAGGCACTGGCAAGAGAAATGAAAAAAATTTCTGAAAGAAAAGGAAAAGGCTTTGAATTTTTCAAACGAGATGCAGAGAGCGTTATAAAATCTGACTGTATAATTCTTATAGGATTGAAGTTCAAGAGAACTTTAAAACTTGATTGCGGTGCCTGCGGCTTCACCTGTGCCGAGATTTTAGAGCAAGATAAAAAAACTCTTGATTTTACGGGGCCTCTCTGTGCAATAAAGCTTTTGGACTTGGGAATAGCCCTTGGCTCAGCAGCTTTTCAAGCAAAGCAGCTCTGCATAGATAACAGAATAATGTATAGTATAGGCGTGGCTGCAAAAAAACTAAAACTTATAGATGCCGAGATAGTAATGGGTCTTCCGTTAAGCGTAAGTGGAAAGAACATATACTTTGACAGGAAAAAGTAGAGACAATCTCTATCCCTCTTACCTTTTACCTCTTTTACCGGCCTTGACCAGCCTCTCCCCGAAGTATTCATCCAATCCGACTTCGATCTCGTAAGTCTTGTGTTCCTCCTCGCCGGTATCACAAAGGAGAAGTTTTTCTCGGAATCGAAGCTTGCCCTGATCTCTCCGGCTATCAAACACCTTCAAACACCTTGAAAGGATTATAAAACATGTTCTGATTAAACCGTAACCTTTAAATATTGATTAATATAATTCTAAAGGAGAGGCGATAACTATGGCGAGGGATTATTTTATCTGTTGAGATATATGATACTACGCTTAGAGACGGCTCTCAGGCAGAGCACATTTCGTTTTCTGTTGAAGATAAATTGAGAATAGCTAAGAAGCTTGATGAACTTGGAGTGCATTACATAGAGGGTGGTTGGCCCGGCTCAAATCCAAAGGACATGGAGTTTTTCCGAAGAGTAAAGAAGCTCAAGTTAGAAAACTCTGAGGTCGTAGCCTTTGGAAGCACGAGAAGAGCAAAGAACAGCGTAGAAAAAGACAAAAACCTTAAATTTTTACTCGACTCGGGCGTTAGTACGGTTTGCATATTTGGAAAGACATGGGACTTGCACGTAAGAGATGCTCTGAGAATAACCTTGGAGAAGAACCTCAAGCTTATCTACGAGAGTATAGAGTATCTCAAAAGCAAGGAAAAAAGAGTTTTCTATGATGCAGAGCATTTTTTCGATGCCTTCAAGAGCAATCCAGAGTATGCTCTACAAACATTGGAAGTAGCTCAGGAAGCCGGAGCAGATACCATAGTGCTATGCGATACAAATGGAGGAACTTTGCCTTACGAAATACAGCAGATTTTTGAAAAAGTAAAGAAGAGAATAAAAACAAAGCTCGGAATCCATGCTCATAACGACACAGAGACGGCGGTAGCCAATACGATAATGGCTGTGAGAATGGGTGCAAAGCAAGTTCAGGGTACAATCAATGGGTATGGCGAAAGATGTGGTAATGCAAACCTGTGTTCAATAATACCAATATTAAAGCTAAAGCTTGGGATAGATTGCGTAAGCGATGAGCAGCTTAGAAAACTAACCGAAGTTTCGAGGTTTGTTAGCGAAGTGGCCAATCTCGCTCATCCAAATAACTTGCCTTACGTCGGAAGCAGTGCCTTTGCTCATAAAGGAGGAGTGCATGTTAGCGCTGTATTAAGAAATCCTGAGACCTATGAGCATATAGACCCAAGCCTTGTTGGAAACGGGAGAAGAATTCTCATTTCTGAACTCTCTGGAAGAAGTACAATCTTGCATAAGGCAAGAGAGTTTGGAATAGAGTTGAAGGAAAGCGAAGTTAATAAAATAATCGCTCTACTCAAAAAACTCGAAAACGAAGGTTATCAGTTTGAAGGAGCCGAGGCAAGCTTTGAGCTACTAATGAAGAAAATCTTAGGAAGATGCAAGAGATTCTTTGACTTAGAAGGCTTTAGAGTAATCGTCGATACGAGGGGAGATGACAAAATAATCTCAGAGGCTACCGTTAAAGTTAAGGTTGACGGAAGAGTAGAGCATACCGCAGCAGAAGGAAATGGACCTGTGAATGCCCTTGATAATGCACTAAGAAAAGCCTTGGAAGAGTTCTATCCCCAGCTACGTGAAGTAAGCTTAACCGACTACAAGGTGAGAGTATTAGAAGGAAGCAAAGGCACTGGTGCAAAAGTGAGAGTTCTTATTCTTTCAAGCGATGGCAAGCAAAACTGGGCAACGGTAGGAGTTTCCGAAAACATAATAGAAGCAAGTTGGCATGCTTTGGTAGATAGCATAGAATACAAATTAATGAAAGAGAAGGAAATTTTTAAGAATGATGATGAAGAATTAAAGTAGAAAGGTCAGAGGTGCTAAAATGCTAATAAGTGGAGCTAAAGCTCTTGTTAAGGCTCTTGAAAGGGAAAAGGTTGAGGTAATCTTTGGAATACCTGGTGGGGCTACCATACCCTTCTATGACGAGCTTTACGATAGTAGTATAAGGCATATTCTTGTAAGGCATGAGCAAGTGGCTGCTCATGCTGCAGATGGATACGCAAGAGCTAGTGGTAATGTTGGGGTATGCTGTGCTACTTCTGGACCGGGAGCTACCAACCTAACCACAGGTATAGCCAATGCCTACATGGATTCTGTTCCAATAGTTGCCCTAACAGGGCAAGTGCCTACTGCAATGATAGGCAAGGATGCTTTTCAGGAGGCAGATACTGTCGGAATAACCATGCCCATAACAAAGCACAACTTCCAGCTCAGAAGTGTTGAAGAGATACCCACTGTAATAAAAATGGCTTTTAAAATAGCGAAAACTGGAAGACCCGGCCCCGTGCTTATAGATATTCCAAAGGACGTTCAAGAGAGAGAAGGCGAGGTCACCTTTCCAAAGGACATTGTAATCCCGGGTTATAAACCAACGATAAAAGGAAACATAAATCAGATAAAAAGAGCTGCAAAGCTCATAGTCAATGCTGAGAGACCAATAATCATGGCTGGTGGTGGAGTTATTTTATCTGATGCTTCTCAGGAATTAAAAACCTTGGCTGAGATGTTTTTCATTCCCGTAGTCACAACGTTAATGGGAAAAGGTTGTTTCCCTGAAACCCATCCTCTTGCATTAGGATGTATAGGAATGCATGGAAGAAAAGTTGCAAACTACGCGATAAACGATTCTGACTTAATAATAGCGGTAGGGTGCAGGTTCTCCGATAGAAGCACGGGAGCAGTTAGCTTATTTGCACCTGAAGCTAAAATCATACATATAGATATAGACCCCGCGGAGATAGGAAAGAACGTAAGAGCAGACTTGCCGATAGTAGGAGATGCGAAAAGTGTTTTAACCGATTTGATTTCCTGCTTAAAGGGAATCAGGAAGGAAAAAACTGAATGGGCTAAAAAAGTTGAGAAGTTCAAGAAGGAATTTGCTCCTTTCATGGATTATGACCAAGTTCCAATGCACCCTGCAAGAGTGATGAAAGAGATAACTAAGGTGCTTAGCAGCGATGACATAATAACAACGGAAGTAGGACAATGCCAGATGTGGGCGAGTCATTTTCTTCCAAGAGAAAAACCGAGAACCTTTCTTTCTTCTGGCGGCTTAGGAACAATGGGATTTGGATTTCCCGCTGCCCTGGGAGCAAAGGTTGCTAAACCAGAGACCAACGTTATAGATATAGCTGGAGATGGAAGCTTTTTGATGGTTTGTCAAGACCTTGCTACCGCTGTAGAGGAGAAAATTCCAGTAGTTGTTGCGGTACTTGATAATCGCTACCTTGGAATGGTTAGGCAATGGCAAGAGTTATTCTTTGATAGGCGTTACTCAAGCACATTTCTTGGAGAGATTCCGGACTTTGTTAAACTTGCGGAAGCCTTTGATGCTCGTGGAATAAGGGTGACTAAGCCAGAGGAAGTCGCTCCTGCGGTTAAAGAAGGTTTTGAAAGCGATAAAGTTACGGTCTTGGATATAATAGTTGATAAAGAGGCAAACATTTTACCAATGGTTCCTCCAGGTAGGGGATTGAAGGAAATTATAGAATAGGAGGAGGAAAATGGAGAGATATATTTTATCTGTTCTCGTTGAAGACAAGCCAGGGGTAATGCAAAGGGTTTCGGGATTATTCAGAAGAAGAAACTTCAACATAGATAGCATTACGGTAGGACACTCCGAGAAAAAGGGAGTTTCGAGAATCACTCTAACCGTTGCTGGAGATAGAAAGATTCTTGAGCAGGTCATGAAACAGCTCAACAAGCTCATTGAGGTAGTAAAGGTGTCTGAGCTCTCTGAAAAAGAGAGCGTGGTAAGAGAACTTGCGTTAGTTAAAGTAAGAACAAAGAACGAAGGCGTAAGGTCTGAGCTTATCTCCTATGCCAATATTTTTAGGGGAAGAATAGTTGATGTAAGCAAAAATTCGATGATAATAGAAATTACTGGAGACTCTGAGAAAATAGATGCTTTTATAGACTTAGTTAAAATATATGGGATACTTGAGCTTGCGAGAACTGGTATTACTGCAATGATTAGAGGAGCTAAAAGAGAGGTGAAAAAATGAAGGTTTACCACGATGAAGATGTGGATATTAGCATATTAGAAGGAAAAACCATAGCTGTAATAGGATATGGAATTCAAGGCTCTGCCCAAGCTTTGTGCTTAAGAGATTCTGGCTTAGATGTGGTAGTAGGGCTAAGGGAAAACGGACCTTCATGGAAAAGGGCCAAAAAAGACGGCATGGTGGTAATGCCGATAGATGAGGCTGCAAAGAAGGGCGACGTGATAATGCTTCTAACTCCAGATATGACTCATAAGAAGATATACTATGAGAAAGTTGAGCCCAACCTTAAGGAAGGAGATGCTTTGTACTTCTCCCATGGTTTTAACATAACCTTTGGCTTGATAAAGCCAAAAAAAGATATAGATGTGATAATGGTAGCACCTAAGGGTCCTGGAGCAAAGCTCAGAGAAGAATATCTCAGAGGGTTTGGAATCCCTGCCTTAGTTGCGGTTTATCAGGATTATACTGGAAACGCCAAGGAGCTTGCCTTAGCTCTTGCAAAAGCGATGCACTTTACGAAGGCTGGGGTATTAGAATGCACCTTTGACCAAGAGACGCTCTCTGACCTATTTGGCGAGCAAGCGGTGCTCTGTGGAGGAGTAACAGAATTAATCAAAGCAGGATTTGAAACTTTGGTAGAAGATGGTTTTCCACCAGAGATTGCTTATTTTGAGGTTCTTCATGAATTAAAGCTTATCGTTGACCTAATACAAGAGGGCGGCTTGGAATACATGTGGAGCAGAGTATCTGAGACGGCACGTTATGGTGGAAGAACCAGGGGAAAGAGAATAATAGACGAGAGGGTAAAGCAGAACATGAAGCAGATATTAAAGGAAATCAAAGATGGAACCTTTGCACACGAGTGGATAACGGAGTACACCATCGGTTTACCAAAGTTTGAAATAATGCGAAGAATGGAAAGCGAGCATTTAATAGAGAAAGTGGGGGCTGAGATAAGGAAGATGTTCAGGAGGCCTGAGTGACTTTTATGCCATTTTACTCTTTAAATAAGCTTCCAGAAAGGGAAATATTAAAGGGGGTAAAGCTCAGGTCTGTTTATCTATCCAATACCATGCTTACTTTTTTTGAACTCGAGCCTTTTGCAGTCATTCCGAGGCATAAGCATGAAAACGAGCAAATAACCTACGTTTTAGAAGGAGAGCTGGAATTTGTGCTTGGAAGTGAGAAAAGAATTGTAAGGCAAGGCGATATAATAGCTATTCCTTCAAATGTTGAGCATGAGGCAAAAGCCTTAGATAAAGGAGCAAAAGCGATAGACTGCTGGTATCCGATAAGAGATGACTACAAATAAAAAGCTCTGGTTGGATTTTCTCTTAGAAAATGGAGAGGTGAAATTGAAGACATCGTAGCAGTTATGAAGAATCCAGGCGCCCGAAATCAATATACCATCAATCGCACCTCAGAGCTTGAAAACCAGATGGCTAACATTCAAAGTTAATCTAAATTTACCAAAAAGTCCCAATTATTGAAAGAACTAAAATAATAATTAAAACCGCTATACCATTTTTTTTCTTTATCCTCGGCATAGAATAAACGAAAGTTAAAACCATTATTAAAGATAGAGGAACCATGAAGTTCAAAGAAGGATTTATAATGCCGATGAGTCTTTCTATGGTATAAAGCCAGAGAAATAACCAGAATGGTTTTATTTGAAAATCAAGTTCATAACTTACTTCTGAAGAAAGATGAAAAGGTTCAATGACCGAGATGCAGAGAAGCACACCTATGGTGAACATTCCTATTCCTACTTCTCCCCACGAGAATGTTTTTTTTCTAACAGAGTAGTAGTGATAGAGGACAAGGCAAACCAAGATTAGCGGAAGTAGAGCTACATGCATGAAGTAAAATCTTATTAAGCTTAGAGATGTTATTTGCTCTCCTCCGAGAATGAGCTTTCTGAGAAATTCTCCCATTATTGGAATGTATCCTATTATTGAGCTTGTAACTTCCACGCTCCAGTACCCAAGATTATCCCATCTTAGCAAATAGCCAGTATATATGAAAAATATGGAGGTTATTAAAAGGCCCGTAGCTAGATTCCATATTCTTCTTACCTCTTCTTCTCTCATAACATATACTCTGAGCATGTGGATTATTGTAGAGATTATCAAGAGATGCGTAGCCCAGTGGTGAAGTGAAAGCAAAAGCCTACCAAAATACACATAGCTTGAGATGAACTCTATGCTCTTGTATGCTCTCTCAGGAGAGGGATGATACCAGAAGGCTAAAAAAATTCCCGTAATAAATAAAACTAAAAGAGAAGCAGCCGCAACAACGCTACTCCAGTATAGTGGATTAGCATATCTTCTTTCCCTATCCCATGAGAACATGTTTTTATAAATAACTACAAAGTTACATAATTAGTTTTGGGAAGCAGGTTAACCATAGGAAATCCTGTACAAAAGAGATGTATTTAATCCTTTACAAACCTATTTATTGTTGGAGTTGTTACGGCTGCAAGTATGAGGCTTAAAACAAAGCCAGAAAGCAGAGCTATCCACTCATGGAATCCTAAAGGTTCTATGTGGAATAAAATATTTGCAGGGGTGTAGACGATAAGGAGTTGAAGCATAAGTGAAGCAACAAGAGATAATATAAGTAGCTTGTTGGAAAAAAGACTTAACCTCTCCTGAAATCTTATACCCGTTATCCTTGCAAACTCATACAGTACAAAGCCCGTGAATATAGCTGTCCTCGCAACGCTTTCTCCCGAATCTAAAGTTAAAAAGAAAATCAGAAACAGCAAAGCTGTCAGCTCAATCCCTATAATTAATATCTGCAAGCTTAAACGTTTACTTAAAATTCCCTCTCCCTTCTTTCTGGGAGGTTTATTCATTATATCAGGAGATGCAGGGTCAATACCAAGAGCTAATGCTGGCAAGCCATCGGTGACGAGGTTTATCCACAGAAGCTGTAGTGGAAGAAGCACGGGCTCCTTTAAGGTTAAAAATATAGTTGCAAGGAATATCACAGCCACCTCTGCAAAGTTGCAGGTGAAGAGGTAATTTATGAACTTGCGAAGGTTGTCAAAAATCCTCCTACCTTCCCTGACTGCAGCAACTATGCTGGCAAAGTTGTCGTCCAAGAGAATAATATCACTCGCTTCCTTAGCCACTTCAGTACCTCTAGTGCCCATTGCTATGCCAACGTCGGCCTTCTTCAGAGCAAGGGCGTCATTGACACCATCTCCGGCCATGGCAACTCTGCTATCCTTCTGGAGCACCTCGAGAATTCTGAGCTTGTGCATGGGGGAGGTCCTTGCAAAAATATTAATACCCGAGGCGAGCTTCTCCTCTAGCTCTTTGTTGCTAAGTTTATCTATCTCGCTTCCCAGAACAACTCCAGAGCTTTCTAAACCAACTTCCTCAGCTATGGCTTTAGCGGTTAGCGGGTTGTCGCCCGTTATCATTATCGCTCTAATTCCAGCGGTTTTGCATTCTTCAATGGCTTTGTAAACCTCCTTTCTAGGAGGATCTATCATACCCTGAAGCCCCAGCCACACTAAGTTCTCTTCTACCTCGCCCTCTCCAAGTTCTTTGAAGGCAAATCCCAAGACGCGCAGCCCCTTAGAAGCAAGGCTCTCATTTTTCCTCAGTATTTCCTGCATTTTATTTTCATCCAGAGGAACCACCTTTCCTTGGTGGTAAACTTTTGAGCACATCAAAATAAGAATCTCTGGAGCGCCTTTGGAGAAGACTAGCTTCTTTTCTCCTTTCTCAACCACAACGCTCATCATCTTTCTCTCTGAGGTAAAGGGGATTTCATACACCCTTCTGTATTCTATATCCAGCTTCTCCTTAACGAAACCAAACTCCTCGGCTACCTTTCTCAGGGCAATTTCAGTTTTATCTCCAGAGTATAGTCTTTTACCTTCCTCGTATAGCACCTTAGAGTTGTTGCACAGAGCACTGCACATAAGAACGAGCCTTAAATCTTCTCCAGCTTCCTCAACCTTCTCAACCTCTATTTCTCTGTCTGTAAGAATCACCGTCACCCTCATCTCGCTCTCAGTTATTGTGCCTGTTTTATCTGTGCATATTACATCTACAGCTCCTATAGACTCTATGGCAGCAAGCCTTCTCACCAAGGCATTTCTTTTTGCCATAGCTTTGGCTCCCATCGTTAGGGAAAGCACCAGAACGGCTGGTAAACCTTCTGGGATCGCTGCCACGGCCAGAGAGACAGCTAGCAAAAGAGATGTTGACAACTCGTACTTTAGGAAGGAGACTCCACTCATAACAAAAATGAGAAAAATAATAGCCCATGTCACATTTCTGCTGAATTTTGCCATCTCCTTCTGAAAGGGCGTGGCCTCTTCTTCTATCTCCTCAAGTTTTCCCGCTATTCTACCCACCCTTGTAGCCATGCCCGTTGCCTTCACAATAGCCTTAGCTCTGCCAGTGTTTACAAAGGTGTTCATATAGACCTCATCGCCGGCCCTCTTCCCAACAGGTATGCTCTCACCCGTTAAGCTCGCCTCATCCACCTTTAGAGCAAAGGCTTCTATTAGCTTGGCATCTGCCGGAACCACGTCTCCGGTCTCGAGAAGAATTAAGTCACCAGGTGCAAGCTGGGAAGCTTCAATCTCGGCAAACCTTCCACTCCTCACAACCTTTGCCTTTGGAGCAGCCATTTTCTGTAGAGCTTCTATCGTCTTCTCGGATTTGTACTCCTGAAGAAAGCCTGCTACCCCAGAGATTAAAACTATTAGCAAGATTAAAGCGGAGTCTATAAAGCTTGTCCGTGGAGAAAGAAAGCCCGTGGCAAGGGAAATAAAAGCAGCTATTATGAGAATTAGAATAATAGGTGAGGTGAATTGAGATAGTAATATCATTAAAGGGCTTCTCTTCTTTACCTTCCTTATCTCATTCCTCCCATATATTTTCAGCCTTTCTCTTGCCTCTTCCCAGGTTAATCCTTCATTCATTTTCAAACTCCTAAGGTCTTGAGATACATGTACATGAGGAAGATAAGTATAAGAACGGAGCTCTCCTTCCGATTAAGGTCTATGTGGTTCCACAGCAGAAGCATTGCTACAATACTGGAAAAAATCCAGTAAACAAAATCAAAGCTTATGGCACTAATCTCAACGGTAAAGCCCGCTACAGCCGCACCCGTACCCAGAGAGAGAAGAGGGTCTGTTATGTTGGAACCAATCAGATTGCCCAAGGTTAGCCCTTTTGCGCCCTTGCCCAGAGCACCGATAGAAATACTGAGCTCGGGCAGAGATGTACCTACGCCTGCAAAGATTCCTATTATAAATGGAGAAATGCCCAAAACTGAAGCCAGTTCAAGACCTTCTCGTACCACAATGGAAGAAGATAGCACCACAACTAAAAGAGCTCCAAGCAGGAATAACGAATCAGAGATAAGGCTTTGGTCTTTTCTCCCCTCTACCTCCTTTATAGTCCTCTCTTCTCTAGAGAGATAGTATAGATAGGCGATATAGATGAACATAAGACCAATTCCTTCCAAAGAGGTTATTACCCCATCGAAGGCTACACCGTACATCAGTAGTATGGCTAGGAACATCATCGTGCCATCGCGCTTCAGAGACCTCATAGGAACATAAAGCTTAGCTACCATACCACTAAGACCGAGGATTATTGTTATCTGCGATAGGCAGGAGCCTATAATATTTCCTATTGCTATACCACTGGACTCAAAACCTTGGAGCCTGTATATACCAGACATAAGGCTGAGGAATATCTCAGGTAGAGAGGTTCCAACGGAAACTATGGTCAAACCTATTATAAGGTCTGAGATGCCTAGCCTTTTGGCTATCTTCCTGGACCTATCAACAGCGATGTTGGAGGCGAATATAAGGGCTGATAAGCCCAAAAAAACAGTTGCAATTGTCTGGAACACCATAATAAAAATTATCTTGCGTGGTTAAAATAATTTGCCGTAAAGGGAAAGGATTTGGGCTTACTCTAGGCTTGAGGAATATGGTCAGAGAAAATGAAATTCGATATAGTTAATTTGTGGCTCTAACGTTTGTCAAGTCTTAAATGTTTCATTTAAACTTTTAGTATTTCTATCTTTCCCCTTTCATCAACTAAATATATAAAATACTTATTTCTAAGTCTTTTTGCCGTAAGCCATTCGTTTTCTGTTATAACCGTAACTCCGCTAAGTTAACCCATAGGTAACTCTGGAAACAATTCCATAATCCTTCTCGCTCTTTTAGGAATCCTTGCAAAGTATTCTCTATTGGGTTCAACGATCTTCTGAACCTTTGATAGTTCAAAGAAGACTTCCTCAACCGACACCTTATTTGTAAGCTCTCTCTCCCTCAACCTTTTCAGAACACTAAAATATATTCTCAATGCAAGAAGAGTTACAAAGAAGTAGCCCCTGACCGCTTCATCTGTGTGCATTATGCTATCTGCATCAAGAGAATTTTTCATTGCATCAAAGGCGATCTCAACGTCCTCCCTCCCCTTGTATAGATCAAACATATCCTCACCACTTCTCTCAAGATTTGAAAGCAATCCAATAACACCCGCAACCTTCTTTCTCTCTTCAAATTCTTCCATCGTCATCACTCCCTGCTCAACCTTCCTGAGCAGTGCCGTCTCCTCCTCACCCCTTAACTGGGGATCGTAGAAGAAGTAGAGCTGACCTAACTCGGTCTTCTTCCTGCTCCACTTTATTGTTCTCTGCCCGTACGTGAATGGCTTTCTCCACCTTAACCACCTTGTATCCATCAGTTCTGAGTTCTTTCTCAGAGGAACAACGTAGTTTATCCCTTCCCTTCTGAAATCTCTAATCAGCTTTTCAGACCAAAAACCTCTGTCGAGTATGAAGCCCATGCTCCTCTTCCCCTTCCCCTTCCCCTTCCTACTCCTATTCCTCTTCCTATTCCCGAACCTCTCAAGAAAGTCCTTTATCGTGGTTATGTCTTTCATTGAACCCCAGTAAACCTCTATTCCTGTTGGTAGCATATCTTCTACCGAGAAAGCGATAACAACCCCCAACTGATCGCAGTACTTTCTTTCGTTGTTGTAACCCTTCTCAGCCATCCTTATATTTTTGGAGTGAGTGAATACGCTTGTTAGATCATAGAGGAGGAGATCGTTGCCCGAGAGCTCCTCAAAGAAGTCATACCACCACCCAACACCTTTGCCCGTATCTCTGAGTATTTTTGAGATGTTTTTTGGAGAGAGATTTACATCTATTACCTTCTGCAGGTAAAGCTTTTCCCACCTTGAACTAATTAAGCGGAGAGGTTTTGGATCCAGAGCTTTTATGATCGCTGCCGCGATCAGCTCTCTGTGGTGAGGAGTGTATTCCTTCAGCTTCTCCCCAACAACATCCAAAAGGCGGTAAGCGAGCATTCCATTTGCGTATTCAAAAACCTCTCTCTTTGACTCCTGTACTCTCTGTTTTTTTGGTACGTACATGCCCTCTGGAGTTATCGACCCTAAGTAAACTGTTATCTTCCTCACCTTCTTATCTTCTTTGTCCCATTCACTTGTTGCTCTATAAACGTAATATCTTCCCTTAATCTTCTTCAGCTCTATACATCCTTCCTCAGATTTCTTTATTCTCTCAAATGTCTTTAAAACCTTTGGAGGTATATCCTTCATATGTGTTAATTTATATGTGTTAAAATATTTATAGTTTTCGCCTCCAGTGAGGTTGTTTTTTGCTAAGAAGAGATTTGGAGGAGAAGTTATGGGTTAAATTGGAGAGTTACGGTTGTTAATAAATTCAATTTTATACCAGTTAGACAGAAAGGGTCTCATCTAATCTTAAAAAGTAAAGACGGTAAAAGAGGATGCGTTGTCCCAATGCATGAGG
Source organism: uncultured archaeon (assembly GCA_965613365.1). Lineage (GTDB taxonomy): Archaea > Hydrothermarchaeota > Hydrothermarchaeia > Hydrothermarchaeales > CAZSVW01 > CBFDVL01. The sequence goes on from CBFDVL010000005.1 coordinate 22,271, forward strand.
AACTCAAAATAGGCACAATCTTGGGAATTTTAGAACAGGCAGGAATAAGCAAGAGAGAATTTTTGGAAAAATCTAAAAGGAAAGAAAAATGAAATCATAAGTTGAAACTCAATTTCGCCATTCCAATAGTAATAGTCTAACTTACTCAAGCTCCCCAACTCTTTTCGCAGACGAAGTTTTACCGTCTCAAATTCAGGTTGTCTCCATAACCGTAGATAAAATCTCCAAAAATCTGCTTAGAGTAGATCGATGATTTCTTAGTCATCCCCTTCGAAGGAGCGCTTTTCTCAGCTTTTCATTTTCACTTTCATTTTCACTTTTGCCTTCTCCACTCTTCCCGCCGTATTCCTTAAGCCTTGAAAAGTCCGGGGCTATGCTCTCTCCCGGCCACACCTTCACGGGTCTGATGGTCTCCTCTGGATGTCCCGCGAGAGCTATTGCCTCTGCCACGCACGCCTCATCCACCCCAAGGTCCACGAAGAACTTTCTGATCCTGCCTACCGGAATCCCTTCTCTGAGCATCTCGGCTATTATCTCCTCTGCATTAATTTTTCCTTTACTCCTGCACTTTGCCATCAGAACCTCAACCGCTTCCCTCCGCATGCCGAACGCAACAAGCTTCTCCTCGAGCTTTGCTATTCTGTACTGCTTTCTGGCCATTTTCCACACCACTTAAAATTCGGATTCGGATTCGGATTCAGATCCAAATTCAAACTCAAACTCCCTTGCCTTTTCGAGGATCGTTTTGATCTTCTCCTTCTCGGATTCCGGACCCGAAACAACCTCGCCCTGAATCCTGCTCAGCCTTTCCTTCATGAGCTCCATCTGCGAGAGAAGCGTTTTCTTCTCCTGCGACAGCCTGCGCACCTCCCTCTCGAGTATTTCGTTTTCGGTGAGGAGCTGGGAGATCTGGCTGCTCAGCTCTTCGGTTCTGGTGTGCGAATCCTCCGCCACCTTCTCCCTCTCCCTCCTCACTCCAAAGTAGAGAACGGAAACGCCCAGCAGAACGAAAATGCTGGAGAGATACTCATTTATGCCGAACAGGTACCCGGCTGCGAACATCAGCAGCAGCGACACCCGCCACATCTCTTTAAATCGCTGAGGCAGTTTATAAACTTCCCTGCATTTTTTAAGCGATGCACGGAATGTCGGCGGTTGAAGGGCTTGTTAAAGTAAAAAAGGAAAGCGTTGCTCATGCAGCTGTTGCTGCGATTCTCTTGATCTCGGCAACCCTTGTAGCAACCTTCACAGCAGCGACGGCACTAGCGGAGGAAGGAGAAACGATAATCCCGAAGTACACGACAAAAACCAGCGAGCTTGTGGACGAACTCAGGCAGCTCGGGTATGTCGTGGGGCTCGGGCTGGTGGTAATCGGTGCCATAGCTTATGGAATCTCAACGCTCAGCTCTTCTGTGGACCCCTCGCAGTCGATACAGGGGAGAAGCGTGGGAATACGCATAGTTCTCGCGGGTCTTGTGATCGTTGCCCTCTGCGCAGTCGCCAAGGAACTGGCGTGCGCGGTTGCGGGGTTCTTCGGCGCCACGCCGTCGTTCTGCGGAACATAACCTTGCTGAACATAGCAAGACGGGAGCTGGGAAAATCATGGTCGAGGGTGTAGATGACAGGAAGGAGAGGAGTAAAAAAAGTAAAAAAGGTAAAAGAAGATTCGCCGCCATAGCGCTCTCTGTTTTTCTCTTGTATGCTTTCTTATTTGTTCTTGCACATGGAAAGGCGGAGGAGGTGATGAGGTCAGAGAGCGTGTCGGGGTCAGAGTCATTGCTGGAGCTCAACCTGAGCTGCGCAGCTCCAAGCGAAGTTCTGAAAACCTCGGGCTCTCAGATAATTGAATACACGGTTCTTGCGGCGCTGGTATCTCTTTTATGTCTGAGCATCGCATACGGTTTGTCGGCGCTTTTCAGCCTCGGGTGGGAGCCCTCGATAAAGAGCGAGATGGCGGCGATCGTTCTGGTTGTGGCCTTCGCCGGATTCTGCTATGGAGGAGGGCTTATATGGCTTCTCGACTTTCTCGGCCTTGATAACGTCTACAGAGAAGCGTTTGATTTTCTTATAGGCGTTGTAAGGCAGATAATGGAGGCTCACATGCTGGCCGTGACGGTCTATGTTCTTGCAGCCATGGCCAAGGGGGCTGCTGAGAGCGTAGCCCACCTTCCCGTGGTCGGTGGTGCCCTCTATGTTCTTGTTGCTGCTCCGGAAGCTCAGGCAAACCTGATTCAGGAATTTATAATGAAAGCTGTGCTTCCTTCGTTAAAGCTTCCCTTTGCGATGGTGTTCATGCACATATCCCTGCTCAGCATAGGTGCTCTGTCATCGAAGATTTTTCTCCCCGCCGGGCTGATAATGAGGGCGCTTCCTCCGACCAAGGTGGCGGGTGCTTTTCTGATAGCTCTAACGATAGCGCTCTGGGCAGTCTTTCCCTTCACCGTGGTCTATGTATACAAGCCCATGTATGAGGAGACCAAGGGAGCTGCCATGGAAGCTGCGAAAGAGGAGGTCGAGCTGAAGATCGAAAACCTGAAAAACGTCCTCAAAAGCATGGCGAGCGGGAACATAGGAGAAGGCCTGGTAAAGGCTCTGAGGGCTTCACTCGACGCGGTCATAATCCCGATGATCTCCTTCTTTACGATGTTCCTTGCTTTCCTCTACACCAGGTGGGTTCTTCTCCCCTTCCTGAACCTGATCCTCCTCATACTCCTCGTCGCCTCACTCACCGAGATGATGGGCGAGGGAGGAATAATCACGAGAATGGTCTACAGGTTTATAAGAATGCCTAGGTGAGGTGGAAAGATGCTCTCCGACAGGAATCTTGCGAAGCTCTGCATTCTCCTCTCTCTTGCAATAGGGGTGTTCTCCAGCAGAACAACGGGTTCCTGGATTCCACTTCTCGCTTCGGCGGTTCTCTTACCCATTGCCGCGGTTCTTTTAAAAACCGGCAACTGGGTTGTGCCCGTTTTCCTGGGAAGGCTCCACCTCTACCCGATGTTTAAAGGTATGCAGTTCAGGGAGGACTGCGTAGTGGTGAGAGACAAGAACGAGTTCTTTGCAACGGGCTTTGTTCGCTTCAAGGTCATTTCAAGCATCGCAGACCTCAGCAGGGAGGAGAGGCACATCTTCCTCACGAGCTACAACTCCCTGCTCATGAACATAAGCACCCCCTTTGAGATATCCCAGGCATGCATTCCTTTAGATATAAGTGAGGAGGAGAAGGCCATCAAGGAAAGGATAGAGTACCTGAAGAGGATGAGGGGAACTGCAAGGGTTTCCCATCCAAGAGGCCGGTCCAGGGCCGCAACCGAAGAAATCATGGAATACAGCGAGGACATAGACTTCTGGGAGGACCAGCTCAAAAGGCTCAGAACCGAAAGACCCATGGATATAATCTTCTACATCACGGTCTCAGGCTCAGGTCCCGATCCCGAGACCGCGGTGGCGAGGATGCGCGCTTCGAGAGACGCTGTGGCGAGGAGCGTTGCATCCTCGATGGGAGTTATACCGGAAACCGTAAAGGGCACCGACCTCATGAAGCTCGTAGACATGAGGTTTAGGCTCCCCGTGTCTGCGAGGGCGCTCGGCGATTTAACGTTTTAAGTTTTGATTTTGAAGGGCCTTCTAACCGAAGCACCGCAGAACCTGCAGGTCTCGAATTCTAAATTGGCTTCTTCCAATTTTTTCCCACAGTTGGGACACGGCCACTTGCCGCCCCGATGAATGGTTTCCAAGTAGATTTCCATCATACTTCAACTGCTGAGTTTGAAACGAATCTCCTGGCGGTTGCGAAGTGCTCCCTCTCCTTCTCTATAATTATGAATCTTCTTTTAGTCCTAAGACAGGCTACCGCCGCCGTTCCTCTCCCAGCAAAGGGGTCGAGCACCACATCTCCCACATTTGAGGATCTCTTCACCCACATCTCGAAGAGCTCCACGGGCTTTGCAGTTGGGTGGGGGTAGAGCTCCCTCTCCCTGCCCGTGGCTATGGGGCACTCGTCTATGCTCCCGAGAAACTTATCATCTCTGTTGTAAACGTAATCGTAATCGCCGTTATCCTTGATGCCAACCAGCACGAACTCCGTGTCGCGCACGTCCTTGCGTTCGCTGAAGGAGGGCACCGGATTTTTCTTCTTCCATATCCTTATTTCCTTAAAGGTTATACCGGTGCTCTTACTTGTCTTAAAGTCCTTCCCCTGCCAGTAGCGGGAGAGGGCATCGCAAAAGCTTCTCAGCCCGCCGAATTCGGTTACCCTCCATAAAAATCCCGCGGTGGAATAATCGAGCATCATGTAGATCGTTCCTCCTCGCCTGAGAACTCTGTCTGCCTTTTTAAGAAAATCCTCTAGGAATCTTATGTACTCAACGAAATCTCTCGAATCCCATTCTCCGGCGTCGAACTCGACCAGGGTGTCTCCCTTCTTTATGCACTTTCCCTTCCCCGAGATGTTGTACGGCGGGTCTGTGACGATTAGATCTGTTTTTATGCCTCTAGACGCCATTACATCCAGAACCCTGAAGCAGTCGCCCCTTATGATGGCTCCTCTGGCTTTTCCGCCCACAACCTCTTCCAGAACCTCTGCCAGCCTTTCATCGCCTTTATCTTCGTCGATGCAGAGGAGCTTAGGTGCTGGCGAAGGCCGAGCTAAATCCTCGTGTGTGCCATGCGGCATCTCCGAAGCTGAATCTTCTTCTGCTGTTTCTCTTCCCTCTTCGCAGGAGGAAACGATTCCTCCTTCTTTTTCTCTTTCCTTTTCCTTTTCTTTTTCTTCTTTTTCTTCAAACACTACATCTCTCACCTTCTCTCCTCTACTTTCAGGTAATAGCATTCCCTCCAGAAAAGAAGCCGCCCTCGATCGTTCTCTTTCCAAGAGAAGGTCTATCCTGCTCTTCAGAGTTCCCTCGGGGGCATCGATGATGTCGTCTTTTATTGAGTTCATGACTTTCGCAAGCTCCTCTTCGGTTTTAACTCCGGCTTTTGCATACCTCTCGACCTCGTTGCACTTCGCTGCGATCTTGGGGATTCTTTTACCTTTAACTGCAACGCTTTCGTCTGAGGTCAAAAGCCAGTCCAAGACCTTATCTCTGAGGGAATCGTTGCCGATTGTAGCCAGCTCCACTAGGATATAGTTATTCATCTTTTTGGAGGTCTCTTCCGCCAGCTTTCTCAGAGTACTGTATTTTTCAAAAATGTTTGAATATTCATCGATGAATATTAAAATATCTTTGTAATTTGCCTTCTTGAGAAGGGGAGGCAGTACTCTGGAGTAGATGTTGAGAATCTTAGCTACCATAGGCTGAGTATACCCGAACCTCCTCCCGATTTCTTCTTGAGTAAACCCTTCCCTATGATATTTTTCGAAAATCACAGAGAGAAGCAGGTAACTGTGAGTGCCTCTGTGCAAGCTCGATGTTATGCACATTCTCTCAGCCTCTTGGTCGTCACAGTTGTGTATTTCCACTGGTATCTTTTCCAATCCTTTCTCCTTCGCAACCAGCCATCTATAGTAGCCATCGATTATCTCGTATTTTCCTTCGGGCAAATCCCTGTACCCAACGTGCCCTGCTTCCCTGACTTTTATAGGATTTAGCTTGAGAATCTCGATCGAGAAGTTCCTTCTCATCTCTTCGAGTTCTTCTGGAGGTATGAAATTGGGGTTGAATGCGTTTGGCACAATATCATTTATGTCTATTTCCTTCACAATGATCACCGCAAAAAAAGGTCGGGGAAGTTTATAAAGCGTCACGAGTAGCTCGCTTGTAGCAGTATAAGCTTCTTGCAGTCTGAAGGGCCGCCCTTTTTCTCTCGCAACCAGTCAGCGATGGTAGCCGTCGATAATCTCGTATTTTTCTTCCGGTAATCCCTGTATTTGACATACTTTGCTTCTCTGACCCTTATCGGGTTGACTCTCAGAATTTCAATGAAAGCTCCTCCTTAGTTCTTCGAACTCCTCGGGGAGATGCAGAGGAGTTCTTCAGCAGAGCTATCGAGAAGAACTGGACGATCATCATTTCAGACCTCACAAAAAAAGAAATCCTGAAGGCAGGGGTTAGAGAGGAGGACTTGGAAGAATTTCTGGAAATCTTCAGGAAATGCGGTATTCTGCTGGAGGTAGATGTTGAGGAGATAGACAGAGAAAGAGCATTGGAACTTCGTAAAAAAGAAAAATTCATCTTTCAGATGCCTTTCATACAGCCGTAGCTGAAAGGCTGAATGCAACGATTATAACCAGAAATTTAAAGCATTTCAGGCTTGTTGAAGACTTAGTAAATGTGGGCAGACCTGAGGATTTTTTATAAATTTTTATAAATTTTCAGTTACTTTTGGGTCCCACCCCTTCTCTTCAAACAGCTCTGACAGAGCCTCCTCTCTTTCCCTGTATGTCAGGTCTTTGATTTTTCCCTTCATAGCCCCTCTCTGCAATCTTATTTTGAGCATCGCTATCTCCCTTCTGGTTTTCTCGTCAGCACCTTCTTCGATATTTTTCAGTTCTTTTAAGAATGTTTTGACCTGCATGCTGTGCTAGCCCAGAAAAGTATCGTCTAAAATAATTTAAGAACCCGGTGGCAGGGAGGGGTGATCACCGTGGTGATAAAAGGAGGCGATAGGATGCTCCCTGCCCCCTATGTAAAGTGTGCAGAAGTATATAAACTGAATATTAAATCTTAACTTCGCCACTTAGATATTGATAGTAAAACCTACCTAAGTCCCCCAACCTTTTTCGCCAAATAAGTTTCACCACCTCAGATTCAGGTTTTTATCGCCATATCACCATATCTGTAGACAAAATCCCCCAAAATACACTTGATTTGTGGAGTAACATTGCTCACCACGTGTACCTGAAACCTTCCTTAGGGTAAATTAACAAGTCAAATTTTGAAGGAATTTTTTTGAGTAACTTCAAATTTTTTATGGGACAGCTCTTCAGAATTTTAACCGTCAAATTGTATATGCTCGTGGCAAGGAAACACACAAAGATCGCTCCTAGAATAGCATATTTGCTCCAGTGCCTCACTGGTCTTAGCTCGTTACCTTCTTTCAAAGCTCGGATGAACTTCTCTGCCTTATCTCGTTGTTTGTACAGCTCTAAAATTCTCTTCTCGTTGGCATCTAAAGAGCTTTTTATGAAGAAGCCCTCTATACCCGTGATGTAAGGATTCGCAGGATTTCCAAGCGTAAGCTGAAGGTAAGGGTAAAGCTCAACCCAGCCATTGTCGAAGGGAAGCCTCTCTACTG
>CBFDVL010000006.1:0-26997 GCA_965613365.1 uncultured archaeon
AGAAGACGGCATACGAGATCATGCCTAGTCTCGTGGGCTCGGAGATGTGTATAAGAGACAGATCTGAGATAGGAAAAAGATTTTCCCTGTTTGCAGCAATAATAGCTTCATTACCATTAACTTCTCTCCTGGCAATGATCTGGCTTTACAATGACACAAAGGATACTCAAAAAATCATAGAGCTTTCGTCAAATATATTCTGGGCAGTGCTTCCTTCACTGGTTTTCTTTATCGTGTTTCCCTTCTTTCTTAAGAAGGGATTTAAATTTAGTATTGCAATGATTCTATCTATAATAATTACGTCTTTTGCCTACGGGCTCTATGTGATGATAATGAAAAGATTTGGAGTTAAACTTTAAATCTTTCTGGAGGTGAAAAATGGAGATAAAAGGGAAAAACGCCATTGTAACAGGCGGAAGTAGAGGCATAGGAAGAGCCATAGCTCTTGAGCTTGCAAAGAGAGGAGCAAATGTTGGAATAAACTATGTAACCAACGAAACAAAAGCAAGGGAAACCCTTTCAGAGATTGAAAAGTTTGGTGTTAAGGGAATTCTACTTAAAGGAGATGTATCAAAGATAGGTGATGTAAAAAATTTTGTAAAAAAGTTTGTAGATGAATTTAAAAGGATTGACATACTTATAAATAATGCTGGAATCCTATCCAAGAATATTAACTTCCTGGATGTAAGTGAGGAGGAGTGGGATAGAATAATTGATGTAAATCTGAAGGGTACATTTCTTGTGACAAAAGAGGCTCTCCCATTTATACCCGATGGAGGAAAGATAATAAACATGTCCTCCATTGCAGGGAAGATGGGGGGAACTGTTGGAGCTCACTATGCAGCAAGTAAGTCTGGGGTCATAGGTCTTACCTTTGCCCTTGCCAGTGAACTTGCGAAAAGAAAAATCACAGTAAATGCCATAGCTCCTGGTCCTGTGGATACAGAACTTATCACAGAGGAAATTAAGGAGAGACTCTCAAAGGTGACTCCTCTTGGAAGAATTGCAACGCCTGAAGAGATTGCTAAAGCGGCAATCTTTTTAATTGAAAATGATTTTGTTGATGGAGAAGTAATAGATGTAAACGGTGCAAGGTATATGGATTAACGAACAGACAGGGTTGACAAAGAGGCATTCATCCTGTAATATATTTAAGAAGTGGGCGGGTAGTTCAGTGGCTAGAACGCCTGTCTTACAAACAGGAGGTCAGAGGTTCGACTCCTCTCTCGCCCACCATATCAGGTGCCGAGGTAGCTCAGTCGGTAGAGCAGAGGACTGAAAATCCTCGTGTCGGCGGTTCGATTCCGTCCCTCGGCACCAGTCATAACCACGACAATTATTGGAAGAAGAGAAATTTTTCCCTTCAAAGGACAATCCATTAACAAGTGAGTCTTCATTAGAAGGGTATGAATTAGCATCTTCAAGGGCAACTCCATTATCAAAAGTATTCTTCTTAAAATTAAAGGTGTACAGTATTTCAAGTCTATCAGGGTAAACTAAAATTTTATTGATAAATATTTCAAAGTTTTAAATGTTGAGCAAGGGATAAGCAAAAAAGCTGCTGAAATCTCAGCTGAGCTAGCAAAAGATGGAAAGATTTTAGATGCAAGAGACCTACTTATTGCTTCTACTGCTATTGTACATAATTTGCGGCTTTGGACAGAGAATAGAAAACATTTTAATAGGCTTGAAGGTCATGGTTTGAGGTTTTATAGTAGTGAGGATTAAATATGATTCTGGGCATCGACGAGGCGGGAAGAGGCTCAGCCATAGGCGACTTGGTAATCGCTGGACTATGCTGCAAAGAAAAAGACTTTCAAAAGCTTAAAAATCTTAGGGTAAAAGATTCAAAGCTACTCAGCCCAAAGAAGAGGGAAGAATTGTACAATATTCTCATAGAGAATTTTGAAACTAAGATAGTAAAACTGTCACCTCAAGAAATCGATCTTGCCTTAGGAAAAAAAATATCGCTTAATCTTCTTGAGTTAAAGAAATTTGTTGAGATTATAAATTATTTCTCTCCAAAAATTGCATACATAGATTGTGTAGATGTTAATCCAGGAAATTTTAAGAAAAATTTAGAAAAGCATGCTTCACAAACGTGCAAACTTGTTGTCGAGCATAAGGCAGACGAGAAGTTTCCAATAGTATCTGCAGCAAGCATAATAGCAAAGGTTGAAAGAGATAAAACCATAAAAAAACTTGCAAAGAAGTATAGAGAATACGGAGAACTTGGCTCTGGTTATCCAAGCGACACAAAAACATTAAAATTCATAGAAACATGGGTTAGGAAGAATGAAGCTCTTCCTTACTTTGCAAGAAAAAATTGGAAGACCTTTACCAAGATTAAAAATCGTAAATTAGATGATTTTAACTTTTTCTAAGTCTCTCAGCTATCTCCTTCTTTATTTTCTCTATATCATGGCTAAATCCGAAGTAATCAGAGAATTTCTTTGTTGTTCTCAAAACCTTTGTTCTACCCTTTCTCTGAGCAGAGATGAACTCTTTGTTCAGCAGTTCTTTTACATGAGAATATGCTGAAGCTCCTCTTGCTTTAACAACCTCAGCTTGGGTTATCGGTTGCTTTAACGCTATTAGCGATAGAGTTTTCAAAATTGGTTGAGAAATCGCTGGCTTTACTAAATCCATCAGAGAAACAGCATAAGCATCTTTTGCCTGCATAAAATACTGGTTATCCCCTATTTTTCTGATTTCTATTGCACTTTCTCTTGCCTTATATTCATTCATTAGCTCTTTTACAAGTTTCTCAATTTTTTCCTTATCCTCGCCAGTGATCTTCGAAAGCTCTTCAAGACTAAGAGGATTGGTAGAGACAAACAATGCTGCTTCGATTAACTGCTTTGTCTTCATTCTACTACCTCTATTAAATTCTCAATAAACCCTTGCTTTATTAATATCTTCTTTATCTTTGACTTATGATTGCCTTGAAGCTCTATTTTTCCATCTTTCACGGTTCCTCCGCAGGCAAGTTGTGATTTCAGCTCTTTTACCAATTTATCGAGGTCTATTGCTTTTTCGTCCATTCCCTCAACGATTGTTACAGGCTTACCAAACTTTCTTTTGGTAACATATATCTTTATCTTTTGGCTTTCTCTTGCTATCTCACCACAGATGCATAGCTCCTTAGGAAGACCACAAATATTACAAACCTCCATTGCCTTCACCTAAAATTCTATTCCTCGTCTTGCAACTATTCCATGCTTCATGGGATGTTTTATTTCTCTCATCTCGGTAACTAAATCAGCAACTTTAATTAGCTCTTTGGGCGCTCTTCTTCCAGTTAATACCACAACGGTTTCGTTGGGGATTTCCTCAAGAAGTTCGAGCACCGCCCTTAACTCTATTAAGCCTATAGCAATGGCAAGATTTATCTCATCTAAAATTAAAAGCCTTGGTTTTTTTCTTAAAGACTTTCTGGCAAACTCTAATCCCTCTTGGGCAAGTTTTTTATCTTCTTCGCTCGGGTTTTCAAGATTTACAAACTCTTGCTTTCCAAACTGATATATTTCATATTCTGGAGCAAGTCTTTCCTTTATTAGATATTCGCCTGTGTTCTTCCTGCCTTTCATGAACTGAATAATTATGACCTTGTAACCATGACCTACAGCGCGAAGAGCTAAGCCAAGAGCAGTTGTGGTTTTACCTTCACCCTCGCCGGTATAAAGATGAATCTTTCCCTTCATAGCGGGCAGGTCTCCATTCTGCAGGTTTTTTCTGTTCCTAAGTATAAAACCTGCTCCTCCTTGCTTCCATATCTATAAACAGTTATTCCCTTGCATTTAAGCTTGTAGGCAAGCCAGAATACCTTTCTTACGTCTTCAATGGTAGCATGATAAGGTAAATTAACGGTTTTTGCAACCGCATTATCAACGTATTTTTGAAAGGCTGCCTGTATTCTTACGTGCTGCTCTGGAGAAATTTCTAAAGCGGTTTTGAAAAGCTCTTTGACATCTTCTGGTATCTCTTCTATTCCTTGCACGATTCCATACTTAGCAACCTTCTCCATTAGCTCTTCTGAGTAAAACTCCCTTTCTATTGCGATGTTTTCAAAGAGCTGATTTATCTCAACCAAACGCATTCCTTCAAGAATTTCTCTGAGATAAACCACCGCAAAGATGGGTTCTATACCTGAAGTAGTACCTGCGATTATGCTTATGCTACCAGTTGGCGCTATCGAAGTTACCGTAGCGTTTCTCATGGCTTTATACTTATCAGCAAAAATGCTTTGGTCAAAGTTTGGAAAACTTCCCTTTTCTTCGCCAAGTTCCTCTGACCTTTTCCTTGCTTGCTCTGAGATAAATCTCATTAGCTTTTCTGCAAACTCCACCGCTCTTCTCGAAGCATAGGGTATTCTAAGTTTTATTAGAGCTTCGGCAAAACCCATGACACCTAAGCCTATCTTCCTATTACCTTTGGTCATTTTTTCTATTTCTCTTAATGGATATTTGTTTGCATCTATAACGTTGTCAAGAAACTCGACGCCTATGTTAACAAGCTTTGCAAGCTTCTTCCAGTTCATTCTTCCCCCTTCAACTACCTTAGCTAAATTAATTGAACCAAGGTTACATGATTCATAGGGTAAAAGAGGTACCTCGCCGCAATTATGAGCTATAATACCATTAGCTATAAAAGAATGAGAATAAGGTTCTATAAGGTCATACACCTCTGCTAATCCTACTTCCTCTATGAAATCAACTTCATCATCAAAGGTATCAGTATAAAAGGAGCCACGTTTATTAGGCATCCTTTCTATAAAGACCTTCTCCTTTTTACCTTCTAAAAAACCTATTTCATTGTAAAATCTTTCGAGATTTTGCCTTGATATCACAAGTTCATAGTAATAGTTACCTCTACTTTCATAATATCTCTTTTCTCCTTTTTTGGCAGTATATACAAATGGTTTGGATTTACTATATTTCCTCCTATATCTTTTTGACTTGATACCAAAAGATAGCAGGAGAAGCTGCACCTGTTTGGCTAATATTTCTGATGCAGTAGTCAGCCTAACCTGTCCTCGATTTTTCCCTGTACCTATAGTTCCGTCTGCTGTGAAAAGAGCTTGAAGAAAACCAGAGACTGCTTCTTTTGTAGCAGTGAAAATGGTTTTAGGTACCTCCTTATCCATACTCTTCACTTTTTTAACACCAAGCCTTGAGAAAAATTCAATCATTCCCTGTGCGTGGTACTGGAGTCTTCTAACTCCTCCATGCTCATGAGGCTTAACCTCATAATTATTCCATTTGTTCAGTATCTTGGCAAAGTATGGTAGAAGGTTGTACTCATCTGCACCAAAATAGAAAATTGCCTTTTCTCTTGTTAATGCACCACCACCAATTAACCAACCTAACACCTGTCCAAGTTCTCTCGACCATTTATCAGGAAGATTTAATTTGCGTCGCGGAGATTTAAGATTTAATTTTTCTACATCAAAAGGTAGAGAACCGTCTTTATTAAACACGCCTATACTCTGAATAAGTACCCTATCTCCTTTTTTAAGCTTGCCTAAGGAACACCATCCATTAGGTGTTAGAATTAGGTGATCTCTTGTAGCCTTTAATTCATAGCCTGACCTAGTTCTTAACTTACAGACTTTTTTAATTCCGCTTTTAAATATCCTCTTTGCTTTTTTTACCTCTGGCGCTCCGCCATTTAAACGCGGATCTACGAGTATCTCCCTTTCTTTCCCAACTATTTCATCGATGCTCTCTAAACCCTTTGAAGTCGCTACTAAAGTATCCCCTGTTACACAAGGGTTTGTGCTTTCTATCTCTCCCAAACTTGGCGTTGGGTTACGTCTATTTATTTCGTCTAAGAAAATTAGCCCCGGGTCGCCAGTACGCCAAGCCATGCTAACTATTAAATCAAAGATATCGCCAGCGTTAATCTTCTTAACCCTTTTCTTGTTTCTTGGATTTATCAGGTAATAATCTTCATTGTTCTCAACCGCCTCCATAAAACTATCAGTTACACCTACAGAGATGTTGAAATTTCTTAGCATGCCTTCCTTTTCCTTTGCGGTAATGAACTCAACTATATCTGGGTGATCTACTCTCAAGATGCCCATGTTAGCGCCTCTTCGCTTACCACCTTGCTTTATCACCTCAGTAGTTATATCAAAGACCTTCATGAAAGAAACAGGGCCTGAAGCTACGCCCATCGTAGATTTAACGACGTCGCCCTTTGGTCTCAATCTTGAAAAGGAAAACCCCGTGCCCCCGCCGCTCTTGTGGATTATCGCCATGTTTTTGACAGCTTCGAATATTCCTTCGATTGAGTCTTCGACGGGCAAAACAAAGCAAGCGCTGAGCTGACCTATTCTTGTACCAGCGTTCATTAAAGTGGGAGAGTTGGGTAAAAACTCAAGCTTTGACATTACCTCAAAAAATTCCTTCTCTTTTTCTTTATTCCCCCTTGAAATTACCTTTGCCACTCTCTGGAACATCTCTTTAGGAGTTTCTATTATTCTACCTCTCTCATCTTTTAGTAAGTATCTTGCTTTTAAAACCTGAATTGCATTTAAGCTAAGCTTTAGGTCATCTTTTACTCCAAGCACTCGTTTAAGCTTTCTTATTTCTGCTCTCTTTTTTCTGTATAAGATATAAGCCTTAGCAACTTTGCTCAGCCTATTTTTAATCAAAACCTCCTCAACAATGTCTTGGATTTCTTCAACGCTCGGTATTTTTTTTCCTTCGAATCTCTTTTCAAGAATTTCTACAACCTCGTTAGATAACTTTTTGGCAAGCTTTTTATCTTTCTCGCCGACTGCAACCATTGCTTTAAAAATAGCGTTGGTAATTTTTTCTTGCTGGAAATCTACTATTCTTCCATCTCTTTTCCTTATCTTTTTTATTTTCCTCCTCATTCTCCTTTTAACCCAACCCCATGAATTTTTGCATTGCAATTGTAGCATCTCGAATCAGAGGTTATCCTATTTTCCAAAGTGGTATGATAATACCTCCTCACCAAAAGTTTTCCGCAGTTGTAGCAGTAGGTGTTTTCCCCTTCGCCAACGTTACCTTCATACACATACTTTAACCCTACTTCTTTGCCAATTTTATATGCTTTTCTAAGCGTTTCTAAGGGGGTTCTTGGAAGATTCATAAGCTTGTAATCAGGGTGAAAAGCTGAGACATGCCAAGGTATCTCATCTCCCAAGCTTTTTATAAACTCAGCAATTTTTCTTAGCTCTTCTTCGTTATCGTTGAGTGTGGGTATTACCAAAGTAGTAATTTCTATCCATATCCCGAGTTCTTTATATAACTTTATCGTCTCAAGCACGGGCTCAAGTCTTGCTCCGCAGATTTCTCTGTAAAATTTATCTGTAAAGGCTTTTAAATCGATGTTCGCTCCATCAAGATAAGGGGAGATTTCTTTCAAAGCTTCCTCGCTTGTATAGCCATTGGTTACAAAAATATTCTTTATTCCTTCTTTGCTTGCGAGCTTCGCTGTTTCGTAGGCATATTCATAGAAGATCGTGGGCTCGGTATAAGTATATGCAATTACCTCACAATTATATCTCTTTGCCTCTGCTACTATCTCCTCGGGAGAAAAGTCGTGTCCAAAAATCTCTCCAGTCTCTCTTGGAGGTTGGGAAATCTCATAGTTTTGGCAATGCTTACAAGAGAAGTTACATCCCACTGTTGCAATGGAGTAAGCTTTGCTCCCAGGATAAAAGTGATATAAGGGCTTTTTTTCTATTGGGTCAACGTTCTTTGCTACAAGCTTTCCATAAACTAATGAGTAAAGCTTTCCATTGCGATTTTCCCTTACCCCACAAATGCCGCGCTTTCCTTCTGGAATAACGCAACTATGACGGCAAAGTTTGCATTTAACTTTGCCATTTATTTTATCATAAAACATTGCTTCTTTCATTTGCCCTATTTTAATAATTCTCTCTTCCTCTCTATAAACTTTTCCAATTTTTCCATGGTTTCGGGATGAAGAACATGCTCAATTTTACAAGCGTCACGTTCTGCAATCTCCTTGCTTACTCCTAAGGAAATGAGAAACTGTGTAAGTATATTGTGCCTTTTTTTGACGTTCATGGCTATTTTCTCACCTTTTGATGTTAAGGTTACGCCCTTATATTTTTCATAGACAACGAGCTTTTCTTCATGAAGCTTCTGAAGCATTTCGGTTACGCTTGGAGGTTTTATTTTAAGCATCTTGGATATATCTCCAGTTCTCGCTACTCCCTTACTTTCTATTAAATTATATATAACTTCAAGGTAATCCTCTTTGCTTTCGCTCATGGGATCCCCCCTATACCGAGAATAAAATTAAGCAAACCACCGACAAGCATAGCTACGGTTATCATTATGCAAGAAGCCTTTATCAAATCTCTCACTCCAAGTTCTCTCAGCAGAACAACAAAGGTAGCTACGCATGGAAAATACATTGCTAACACTACGCTTGCAACCACGCTTTGTTTAAAGCTTAAATTCAATGGGAAAAGCATTCCTACTGCAACGTCTTTTCTTAAAAATCCTATTACCAAAGCTCCCACCGCTTGCTTAGGTAAGCCCAATAAACCAACGATTAGAGGCGAGGTTAAGTCTCCAATAATTTCTATTATACCTAGGGTGTAAAGTAGATTAACTATCGCTACGCCAAGAAGAACAAAGGGAATAGCTTCTTTTATAAAACCTCTGACCCTCATCCAGAGTTTTTTTAACAAAGCTTTGTAATACGGCATTCTATAAGGAGGAACCTCAAGAAATATCTCGGGACTTTCTCCTAGTAGGATTTTATTAAGCAAAATACCAAGTAAAACCCAAGTAATAAAAAGTGTGGTAAAAACTATGCTTAACCCTTTACTTCCAAATCTCCCTACTAAGCTTGTGATTATCGCAAGTTGTGCCATGCAGGGTATGCAAACGCTCATTAATGTTGCTGCTATAAATCTCTGTCTCTTTGTTTCAAGAATTCTTGTAGCGAGTGCTCCCGGAACATTACAGCCCATTGCTAAAAGCATCGGTATTACCGCAGAACCGTGCAACCCAAGCTTGTGAAGCATCCCATCGACGAGCACGGCTACTCTTGGCAAATATCCGAAATCTTCCAGAAACCCTAAGGCTAAGTAGAAAGAAAAAACATATGGCAAAACCATTGCAAATGGAACATACAAGCCGGTTGTAAGTAAACCCATGCTCTGCAAAAAATCTATTTCGCCATTGATTAGCTCTCCTATTAGAATATCGTGTAGAATTCCTTCTCCCAAATAGTTACTAAGCTTTGTTACAACAGCAAGGTAATGTTCAAAAATCGGGTCAAATATATAAGATATTAAGCCCTCGCCAATGAATCTTATTACCTCAAAAGTTAAGAAAAGAACACCTATGGCTATTATTATACCAGAGATGGGGGATAGAGAAGCATCACTCAGCCTTTCTAAGATTGTATGGTGCCTGTGCTCTATGGTTTGCACCTCTTTGATTATCTTTAATATCTCATTCCATCTCTCTTCATCGCTCCTTTTTTTCTTAGTTCCTCGCTTAGCTTCCTTTATCCTCTCAACAAGGTTCTTAATTCCTTCTCCAGAGATTGCTACGGTCGGAACTACGGGTATGCCAAGAAGCTTCTCAAGCTTTTCAATGTCTATGCTTATACCATTATGCTTTGCTTCGTCCCACATGTTTAAAGCTACCACCATTGGCTTACCGCTCTCAAGTAGCTGAAGAGTAAGGTAGAGATTTCTTTCAAGATGCGTTGCATCTACAACGTTTATTATCACATCTCCTTCCTTCAACATCTCAACAGCAACTTCTTCAGCTTTTGATATAGGTTCAAGAGAATAAACTCCAGGAACATCTATAAGCTCGGCTTCTTTGCCGTATAATCTAAGCTTTCCTTTTGTAAATTCTATTGTCGTGCCAGGATAATTAGAAGCAATAACATTGCTACCAGTAAGCCTTGAAAAAATTACGCTTTTTCCAACGTTTGGATTGCCCATCAAAAGAATTTTCAAAGCTAAACCTCCACGATTATTCTGCTCGCTATTCCTCTTCCAAGAGCTATACAGCTTCTATTAACCTCCACAATAACTGGACCACAAAAAGGCTGGGAAGAAATTTTTTTAACTCTTGTTCCCTCTCTTATTCCCATTCCTTCAACTCTTCTTCTGAAACCAAAACCACCCATTATCCTTACTACAGTTCCCGTTTTTCCCGGCATAAGCTCTGCTAAGGTTATCTCCATGATTTCACCTTTTTTAGGTGTTCCTAAAATTAGTATATAAACTTTGCGCAACTTTTTAAAATTCTTTGATAATCCTCTTCGCCTTTCTCAACGCGCTCCATCATCTCCTCAAGCTCTCTTGTAAAGCTTTCTGAAACATATTTTTCGAAGTTTTTCACTAAGAAATTGTATATAATAATTCCTTTTTTCGTCGGAACAAGATAACCCTTTCTCTCCATCACATATCCTCTATTTAGCAAAGTTTGCACTATGGTAGCGTAGGTACTTGGTCTTCCCAATCCTCTAAGCTTCATCTCCTCAACAAGGCTACCTTGAGTAAAGAGTGACACCTCTGGTTTTGAATACTGTTTAACCTCCATAACCCTATATCTTCCTTCCTTTATTTCTGTAACGAAAGCTTTCGTTACAGAAAAAGAAATAAAACCGGGCTCTACTATCTCTGCTATTGCTTCTTTTTCTTCTTTGAAGGGCAGAACTTTAAATCTAACCTTCTTTACCTTAGCTTCTTTCATCTGAGATGCGATAAATCTTGTGAAGATTAAGTTATAAAGTGCTATATGCTCTTTTGTTAAGTTATAAACTCCAGCAAAAGTCATGTTTTTTAGCTCTTCGGCATCTATCGCTCTCGTAGGTCTTATACACTCATGTGCTCCTCCTTCGCCCCATCTTCTTGGCTTGAAAAGATTTTTGTATCTCTCATCAATATACTGCTTGGCAACTTTTAACCCAACATCTGAAACTCTTATTGAGTCGGTTCTATGATAGGTTATGAGCCCATGTTCGAAAAGTTCTTGAGCTATGCTCATTGTTTTCTCCACGCCAAACCTTAGCCTCGCATTGGCTTCTCTTATCATCGCTTCGGTAGAGAAAGGCGGGGGAGGAGAGAGAACTTCTAATCCCTCCTCGAGTATTTTAATCTCTACTTCCTTGGGAGAAAGCTTCTCTTCAAAGGAAAACTCTCCAAAGGAGAGTTTAATTTTAGTTATGGGTATTCTTTTTCTCGCCTGCTTACTCCTCTCTATCACCCAACCAAGCACTGGAGTTTGAACTCTTCCGGCAGAGAGATGCACGTCTTTGAATTTCCTCCATAACCTCTGGCTAAGCTCAAAGCCCACCCATCTGTCAAGGATTCTTCTGACAAGCTGAGCTTCCACGAGATTTTCATCTATGCTTCTCGGTTCTCTCAAAGCTTGTAAAAAGGCTTTTCTTGTAATCTCGTGAAATTCAGCTCTTTTTATATCTGAAACAAAGGGTTTGAGGTTGCAATAGGCATCGTAGGCTATTTTCTCTCCTTCAATGTCTGGGTCTGTAGCTATAAATATAATGTCTACCTCTTTGCAAAGCTCTTGCAAAGCTTCGACTATTCCTTCCCTAATTTTCTCATAGACCGGAGTTACTCTCTCATTTACTATAACACCATGATAACCTATATTTTCTTTGGTCAGGTCAAAGAAATGTCCTTGAGTATAGGCTAAAATAAGAGAATACTCTCCGGTGTTTGTCTCATAAAATGTTAAGTTGTTTATTTTTCTCTTTGAAGCTCTTCCAAAGAAGTTTGATATCGTTTTTGCCTTAGTCGGGCTTTCAACTATTACCAGAGCAGACTTGATAAATTCCTTTTCTTCCTTTGTTGCTTTACCCTCTCTGCACTTTCTTATTTTTTCTCTGTCTTTATCAATCTCTTCCATTAATTCCTCTATGTTTATGTTTTCAATGGGTTTGAAGTCGATGTCTTCATAATACCATCTTATCCTTTTTTTCAAGTTATTAAAAGCTTTTTCGTCATCTACGAATAGAAAACTCGCGCCTTTTGAAATTCCACCGGGAAAGAGCCTTGAGCATCTGCCAGAAGCTTGAATATAGCTTGCTACATCAGCTATAATAATTGATAGCTCGTTATTTTCATAGGCAAGTGTTATCTCTTTGCTCCTTTTTATTTTATCAATAAAGCTTTTATCTGCAAGTTTTTGCTCTAAAAATTTTTTAATCTCTTCTATATTTGCCTTTTTACCTTTAAGTTGATAAATAAATCTATCTACTTTTTCTCTTTCCTCTTTTTCCATGAGTTCTCTGAGATTTACGAGCAAGGGAAAAAGCTTTGATTTATCCTCAACGCTTAACCTAAGCTTGAATTTTGGTACGCCTGTAAAAATCACGTATCTTATCAAATGAGGTAAGTCTATACCTCTTGCCAAAGGATTCTTAACGCTTGCTATTCCTACAGCCACGCTTGCCTTGCCTTGCTCAAACTCCTCAAAATTCTCATAGCTCACCGCTTTAATTTTTGCAAGATTTAACTTTCTTACCCATTCGTCGACCTCTTCTTTGCTCAGGGTAAAGAGAAGGCAACCACTCCCAAGTTTTCTTATAAGCTCTATGATGTCATTGCCCTTTAAATAAATATCCTCGATATTTCTAAGAGTTAAAAAAGTAGCTCCTACCTCAAAGTCAAGAAGTTCTCTGAAAAGCTTTACTCGCTTTGATTTTACTCTCGTGGTGGCAGAAGAAACTAACAGCAAACCTTTATTTTTTCTGATTTTTTTCTCGAGTTCTTCTATTTTGGCTTTATTTTTTTCCCAGTTGCTTTTCAGCTTTATTAGCTCAAGGGCTAACCTTAGCTCTTCTTGGCTATAGCCAAGAAGATAAAGTAGCCTATCAACGTTTTTGTCTCTCTTCAAAACCGAATCAACGTCATCTACGAAAATAAAATCAAATGTATTTCTTCTTAGGATGTCAAAATTTTTCCATAAAAACATGCTTGTTGTTACGAGAATCTCGAAGTCTCCTTTTTTAATTCTTTCTTTTACTTCTTCTCTTTCTTTCTTTTTCATTTTTGAGTGATACGCTAAAGCATTGAGTTTTTCTGCAATTTGTTCAACAAGCAAACGACTTGGGAGTATGAGGTATCTCTTGCCCTTTAAATACTGCGCCACTACAATGCCAAAGGTCGTTTTTCCCACTCCAGTTGGAGCTAATAATGCAAAGCTTCTCCCAAGCAAAACGCGCTTAGCCCATGCTATTTGTAAACTCCATGGCTCTGCAATCTTAGATTTAAAAAAAGATATGAAATTTTCAAGCTCGTCTTTAAACTCGCAATAACTTTTTAACTTTTTCAAGCTTTTAGCATGCTCGCAGTAGTGGTCCTGAAATCTGTAACAGTTGGAGCAGGGCAATCCTTTTCTAAGTCTTAAGTCAGAAATATCGCTATTGCAGTTTGGGCAGGTGTTTTTATATATTGCCCTAATTTTCACCCTTTAATATCCTCCCTATTTCACGAAGAAGTTCTGCCGGATTTCTAATAGGGTAACTCAGCTTCTCAAGGATTTCCTCAAGTCTTTTGCCTTCAATCTCATAGCCCGCTAAGCGAGAAACCAAAGTCTCTTTGTCGGCGGGAAAATCCATACCTTTTATGCTTGAAAGCACATGCACTGCCCAGTCCGCTCCCAAGGATTTTGCAATGCTCTTCGAGATTTCGAGATGAATGCTACTTTCATCTCTGCCCTCTTTTATTTCTTTGTATGCAAGCTTCGCTAAGCCTCCTGCAACATGAATTCTTTTGCTCTCTTCCTGCTCATCAAGATTTATCTTCTTTAGCACTTCCTTTTCATCAGCTCTTAAGATGTTCGTAGCGGTTTGTTTTGTAATTCCAAGCTCCTTGGCTATGCTCTCAGCACTCTTCATAAACTCTTCTTTTAGTACTATGGCATAGCTTGCAGCCATTAGGCTTGGCAACCATGTTAAATTCCTATGCTCTACTAACTTGCGAGGACCTCCCAAGATTTCAATACTCTTCAAGAAAACCCTCAAAGCTAAGGTATCTACATCCCTTTCCCTTACTGGCTTAACCTCTATCATGGCTTATCACCTTCATCCCAAGGCTTCGCCTATTTCGACCAAGCCATTTTCAGTTATTTCAAAAAACCTCGTCCTTGTGTCATGCCCGCACAATCTACAACCATCTATTCTAAAAAGCCTGACCATTGTTCCCAAGGGCTTCTTATATATGCTCTGGGCAAACTTGCTCATTATTATCTCCTTTGTTAAAACTATGGTGCAGTCAACGATATGACTTATTGCATAGCCCCCTGCCGCTTCTGCCGAGAACTCTTCATGCCCGCTCCTCTTCTGAGAAACAAAAATAGCAGTTTGATACCATTTTTTCATGAAATTGAAAAGCCTCCTAACTATGCTCCTTGCCTGCATTTCTTTTGCTTCATATAGTCCAGTAATAGAATCTATGACCGTAGATTTTACATTGTAGGTTTTAATAGCATAGGCTAAGGTGTCTAATAAGGTAGGAATCTCTTCTCTAAGTTCATGGTGAGAAGCGGCATCTATTATTACAATGTTGTTCTCTATATCTTCCCATTTTATCCCCATTGCAGTTGCTCTCTGCCTTAAGCCTGAGGCAAGAAAAGCAGAAGGACTTTCGACTGTTATAAAGCAGGTTTTTTTTCCTAAGGAAGCCTGCTTAACAACAAACTGCTCTGCCATTAGGCTTTTGCCAGTATCCGAAACTCCCGTAATGTGGATAACACCAAGAGAAGGATATCCTCCCAAGGGAACTTTTTTAACCTTGCCATTTTCAATCTTAGCAACGAAAAAAAGTTCATCCAAGCCTTTTACTCCAGTAGGTATGCCAACAAGCTTTGGAACTCTTTTTCCTACTTCGCTCAGAGTTTCAACCGCGCTTTCAATCGGTTTCCCCATATAATAATATAAATTTTTTAACTATTTAAACCTAAGTAAATAAGCATGGTTACGAATTTCATTTACGAAGTAGGAAACTTGAAAAGAGTAAAGAGAAGCGGGTGGTGGTTAATAGGTATCGCTAACCCTGAGAGCGTTGCTGAGCATTCCTTTAGATGCATAGTCATAGGGTATATTCTTGCAAAGCTTGAGAAGGCAAACCTTGAAAAGGTATTAACCATGTGCATGCTCCAAGATTTATGTGAAGCAAGGCTAAACGACTTACACAAGGTTGGTCAGCGTTATATAAACTTCTCAAAGCATGAAATAGAAGCCTTTGAGGATTCTATTAGAGATTTACCAAAAGAAATTAGAGAAGAGTTTTCTGAGCTTTTCAGAGAATACAAAGAACAAAAGAGCTTAGAAGCTATTATAGCGAGAGACGCCGATTTACTTGAAAATGCTTTTCAGGCAATGGAATACAGAGAAGCTGGCTACAAAGATGCTCAAGATTGGATTGAAAACATAGCAAAACTTCTTAAAACAGATAGCGCAAAGAAAATCTTCAAAGATATGTTAAAAACCTCACCAAATGAATGGTGGAAGGGGTTAAAAAAAGTAGGGAGGATATAAGATGGAAACAATCTTATTCGCTTTGATAGCAGCTTTTTTCTGGGGAGCTGCTCCGGTATTTGAAAAAATTGGATTAAAAGAAATAGACCCTATAATCGGAGTAGCCATAAGGAGTTTTGTTGTTACTCTGATAATGCTGATATACTTAGCTTCGCGTGGAAGAATATGGGAGTTTTCAAGGTTAAGCTATAGCTCTATAGCATATATTGCCATGGGAGCGATTTTTGCATCTCTTTTAGGACAGTTTTTCTATTATCAGGGTCTAAAATATGGTGAAGCCACAAAAATCGTACCTGTAGCGAGCGTTTATCCTTTAGTTGCCTTGATGCTTGCGATTCTAATACTTGGAGAGACGCTCACGCTCAATCGCTTGATAGGGACTATTCTGATAATCGCCGGAGTAGCGCTGATAAAGTGAAAGCATGAAAATCTTTGCATCAAGATTGCCATATTTTACCTTTATTTCATTTTTAATAGTATAGTCAGCTGAAGCAAACTCTTTAAAAACTTTATCCTCCGCGGTTATCACAATAATTTCTGTTTTCGCATGTATGATTTTCTTAAGAGACCTAAGAAAGTTATTATAAAGCTTTCTAATAATTCCTTTCCGTGCAATTCTTAGACCATAGGGAGGATTAACTATAACCACGTCAAAGCTTTTGTTGAATATTTTTTCAAGTTTTGTTGCGTCGCCCTTAAGAAAAGTTATGGTGTCGCTTACCTTAGCCTTCTCTGCATTTTTCATTGCACCATTGACATGTTTTTTAAATTTTTCCAAACCATAAAGCTCAAGTTTTACATTTTTCTCTTCTACTTTGCTTTTTGCCTCCTCAAGTATCTCATCTCCGAAAATTTTAGTAAAGGCATAGCTATTTCGGAATTCGCCAGGAGGAATATTCCTGCCAAGTAAAGCAGCTTCTATTAAAATCGTTCCACTCCCGCACATAGGGTCAAGAAGGGATTTTTCGGCGCTCCAGTTAGAGAGTATTACCAAGCTCGAAGCTATAGAAGGATTTAAAGGTGCTGGATGCTGATAAATTCTATATCCACGTTTATGCAGGGCTTCATCTCCAGTTAGGTCTAAACCTATTAAAAGCTCGTCAAAAACAACCTCTGCTCTAACTATAACCTCTGGTTGAGTTAAATTTACCTTTAGTCTTACGTTCGTAGATTCTCTATAGCTATCGATTACAGCTTGACCTACCACTCTTGCAATATCTATTGAAGTAAAATCATGCTCGCCCACCCTTTTTGCTCTAACTGCAAAGCTTTGCTTTGGCTTAATCCATTGTGTAAAGTCTATTTTCTTAGTAAATTTGTAAATTTCATCTAAACCTCCAATTTTTTCTCTTAAAAGCAGGAGAACTACTCTTTCTATAGTCCTCGCGAAGTAATTAAGCTCCGCAATATGATTCTCTTTACCTCTAAGAAAAATTCTCCCCTTATCTCGCCTAAGCTCAAGAATTTCGCATCCCAAAGCTTTCAGCTCTTTTGCAGATACCTCCTCCAAGCCAGGAGCTAATGTTACATAAAACTCCATCGTTATTTTAAGTAGCCCGGGGCGGATTCGAACCGCCGTCGCGGGCTCCAAAGGCCCGCATGCTTGACCGCTACACCACCGGGCTAATCTTTGATAGCTTAGAATCTATCAAAGATTAAAAGGTTAGCGATGAAAAAATTTTTCTAATTTCCTTTGAAGCCTTTGCTTCACCGTCGTATTCCACTATTGCTTTTCCATTAACCATTGCTTCTGTAACCTTCTCATCATAGGGTATCTTACCGATAACCTTTATTTTCATCGCTTTGCAATACTCCTCAATTTCTTTGGCGACCTCAGGATTTATGTCATATTTATTTATGCATACAAAAGTTTCAAGTTTAAAATGTTGTGCAAGCTTAAGAACTCTTTTTAAATCGTGCAAACCAGAAAAAGTTGGTTCTGTAACAATCAAAACTTTATCAACTCCTGAAAGAGAAGCTATCACGGGACAACCTATACCGGGAGGGCCATCTATAATTATGTTTTCCCCAAGCTCTTTTGCTTTTCTTCTTACCTTTTCAACGAGCTTACCCGAGTTTTCTTCTCCGACATTCAGCTTTGCATGGGCGAGTTTTCCATATCTTGTATTTGAAACAAAGAGATAGCCCGAGATATTCTCCTCAAGATTTATTGCGTCTGCTGGACAAATATATACACAAACTCCGCACCCCTCGCACAAAACTTCATCAACTTGGTATTTATTATTCTCAAAGAATATTGCACCAAACCTGCAATACTCTTTGCATTTTCCACATGAAATACATTTCTCGGTTATTATAACAGCTTTCTTAGAACCCTTGAATTCCTCCTTATATTGAACTTCTGGCTTAAGAATTAAGTGCAAATTTGGTGCATCTACGTCGCAATCTGCTAATATCTTATCTTCCATCAGAACTGAAAAGCTCGCTACAACGCTCGTTTTTCCTGTTCCTCCTTTGCCACTAAGTACCACTAATTGCATCAAACACCTCCCTAAATTTGTCCTTCCACTCTGGTAAAGCTTTAGTAAATGGCACACCTTTAGAATAAAGCTCTGCTATTTTCCTATCCATCGGGATCTTCATCAATATTGGTATTCCCTTGCTTTTGCAAAACTCCTCTACGTCCTTATTTCCTATGCCATATCTGTTTATTATAACTCCATGCTCTATTCCAAGCTCTTCCACTATAGCGTGCATGATTTTTAAATCATGCAAACCAAAAGGAGTTGGTTCTGTTACCATTATACAATAATCACTTCCATACACAGCAGTAATAACCGGGCAAGAAGCACCCGGAGGAACATCCAATATAACGTTCTTATTTCTGTTTATTCTCTCCTTCATTACTTTAATTATGGGTGAAGCAAAGGGCTCTGAAATATTCAACCTTCCATGAATAAACTCTATGCCATCCACCTTTCCCTCTTCTATAACTCCAAGCTCTCTTTGCTCTTCAGTTATAGCATTATTTGGGCAAACAAGCTTGCATAGCCCACAGCCCTTGCATAGCTCTTTAAAAACTAAAACAGCGCCAGGCAGGACTATTAAAGCATTGAACTGACAATGCCTTGCACATTCTCCACAATAATTGCATAGCTTTTCATTTATCTTTGGAATAGGCATTAAAACTGGAAAAGAGTTGACTATCTCTGGCTTTAAAAATATATGCGCATTTGGCTCCTCAACATCGCAATCTAAGAACTGAACGTTATCTATACTCAAAGCTAGGTTCACCGCTACGGTAGTTTTGCCAACGCCACCTTTACCACTGGCAACCGAGATTATCATGGTAGCATTACCTATGGCTACTACATAAAATGACCATGATCATGGCCATATTCCTTACATGTCCTGAACTTACTAGCTCTGGGAAGCAATCCACTTCTCCAGGATTCCAATGCATCCTTCACCCTTCCAAATGCCCCTATATAGACCTCTATTCCTAGGCTTTCAAACATTTCAACCGCCCTTGGTCCTAAATTTGAACATACCACTACGTTTACTCCTTCTTTAGCAAGAAGCTCTGGTGGTAACCCAACGCCCCCCATGTGCTCGCTTGTATTTGGAATCACCTTTACACCTCCTGTTTCTAAGTCTACTATGGTAAAGGTGTATGCCCTCCCAAAATGGCTACATATCTCATCTTCTAAACCTCTATCCCCATATGTTGGAAATGCCACCTTCATCTTCTCACCATCGGAGATCCACACTTAGGACATTTTTCCTGAAAGCAAGGCACCCCTCTCCTGTGGGGTATCGTATAACCACAGTTTGGACAGATACATTCTCCTCCCGGACCAAGACCTCTTCCCCCGCCCAGACCTCTACCTCCTGCTCTTCCTCTTCCTAAACCTCCACCACTACCACGACCAAACATATCTATTTCTCCTTAAGTTCTTTTATCATTTTTTTAATTTCTGCTATGTCTTTCTCAAGACGGGATATTCTCTCCTCCAAATTTATAGAGGATGCCGGTGTTGTAGGTGGCGTGGTAGGAGATGGAGGAGCATAAAATGCTCGCATTCTCTTGCCCATTCCCATTCCTCTGCCTCCAACGAATCCTGCACCGGGCGAAAATCGCTGAAGCTCCCCTCTGAGATACTTTTCCACAGCTTCCTTAACTGTAATACCATGAGCGACAAAGGCTTCTATTCCCGCTTGACTAAATACCATGAAAACATTTGGACCGAAATTTCCAGCTATCGCAACCTTTGCTCCCTTGTTTGCAATAAGCTCTGCTGCTCTTATCCCCGCTCCACCAAAAGCATTTGCAAAGGTATTCTCTATAACTTCAACTCTTTTAATTTTCCCTTCGTCTACCTCCACTATTGTAAAAGTTGGAGTCATGCCAAACGTCGGTGAGACCATGTCTTCTAATCCGCCTCTATTAGTCGCTAATGCCATCTTCATCTTCTACTCTCCCTCCTTTTTTTCAACTATTTTAATTATTTTATCGACTATTTTCATAAACTCTTCTGTTGCTTTTGAGTTTTCCACAACAAAAGGTGTTCCTTCGTCTCCGCTCTCGCATATCTTTGGGTCGAGGGGTATTTTACCAAGGAATTCTACCCCATACTTTCTTGCAGCTTTTTCCCCTCCTCCTTCTTTAAAAGGTGTTATTCTTATACCACAATTTGGACAAATAAATCCACTCATGTTCTCTATTACGCCTATAATCGGGACATTCATTTTCTTAGCCATGTTTATGCTCTTTTTAACATCTAAAAGAGCAACTTCTTGTGGTGTGGTTACCACTATCATGCCATCCATATCTGGCAACAACTGCATTATACTTAAAGTTTCATCCCCCGTTCCCGGAGGTAGGTCTATTATTAAATAATCTTGCAATCCCCACTCAACATCTCCAAGAAACTGTTGTATTGCTTTCATTATTAATGGTCCTCTCCATATTACCGGAGTATCTTCAGAAGGAAGAAGAGAATCCATTGAAACTACTACAAGGTTACTATCCCTGGTGGGGATGGGTGCAAGCAGTCCCTGAGGAGTAACCATGGGTCTTACTCCCGAAACTCCAAGCATCTTAGGCACATTTGGTCCGGTTATGTCGGCATCCAACAACCCCACTATATATCTTTTTTTTGCTAGCGCATAGGCCAGATTAACCGCGACGGTCGTTTTACCTACTCCTCCTTTCCCACTTACAACCGCTATCTTATGTTTAACAGACTTCATTCTATCATTAATCTTAGCTGTAGTTATTGCCCACAATTTTTTTGCTTCTTCGTCTATCTTTCTTGCTTCTTTTTCCTTTTCTTTCATTATTCCCACCTCTATTCAATCCTTTCTATACTCATTCCTCCGCATTTAATACAAACCTTCGGCAAAGCATTTCCAAAAGGCATTCTCCATTCTAATCCACAATCATTGCACTTAAACTTTTGCATTACTATAAAACTTCCACCCTTTATCAATAAAGCTTTTCCTTCTATCAATGCCTCGGCGATTTTTTTCCTTCCGGATTTTAAGTCTCTCCATAAAGTTTTTCTTGAAATCCCCATTTCCTGTGCAGCCTTTTCTTGGTCATATCCGTGATAGTCGATTAGCTTAATTGCTTCGAGTTCTTCAACCTTCATTCTAACAATTTCCAATGTCCTCAAAGGTGTGCCTGCAGGCTTGAAAAAATTTGTTCCCGGCACAAACGATACTATCCTCTTACATTTTTTTCTTGGCATTATTATGCGCATATGTGCATTATTAAGTATTTAAACTTTACGTCGAGAATATAGTTAATAAGGGTATGAAAGAAATCCTCAAGGAAATTTATAAACAAGAACTTGACAAAGGTTATGCTATTCTAGAAATTCCTTCAGAGTTTCTAAAGGAAGGATACGTATATAAAACCTCAGAAGGATATAAACTAACCGAAAAGGGAAGGAGAAAAATAAAAGTTGTGGCATGCGGAGGAGTTTTTGACATTCTTCACCCAGGGCATGGTTTTTTCCTTGAAAAAGCCAAAAAATATGGAGATTTTCTTGTTGTGATAGTTGCAAGAGACTCTACTGTGAAGAAAAAAAAGAGAATTCCCATAATACCAGAAGAACAACGTGTTGAAATGCTTAAATATTTAAAGCCTGTGGATATAGCGATACTTGGAACCGAAGGACATTTTTTGGATATAATTGAAAAGATATTGCCAGATGTCATAGTTTTAGGACCCGACCAAAATTTTGATGAGAAGGAACTTGAAAAAGAGCTTGAAAAAAGAGGACTAAAAATAGAAATTAAAAGAATAGGAGAATACAAAAATTGTCCTTTACACGGCACAAGAGAAATCTTAAAAAAGATCGTTGAGAAAAGAGTATTTACATGAAAAAAATTTTAATATTGATTGCTTTTTTACTGCTCCAAGCAAGCTTAGCTCAGTATGATTTGATACTTGTGAGAAATGACTTACCACAAGACTGGGCAATTGCTCAATCTTATGCCCATAAAGAGGGCATACCCATTTTAACTACCTCTCCAGAGAAGCTTGACTCTCAGATAAAAGTCCAGCTAATAGGATATAAAAAATCGGGATTTAACAAAATTCTAATAATCGGTGGAGAAAAGGCAATATCAAGAGATGTTCAGCAAGAGCTGAACGACTTAGGGTTTATAACACATAGAATTTATGAAGGAGATAGATATGGAACTTCGGCAAGAGTTGCAATTGAGCTGTTTCCCAATGCCAAAACCGTGGTAATGGTAAATGGTGCGAGTCTCGAGGATTTGCTACTTGCCCAGAGAATTGCTCTTAGAACAAAAAGCCCCATTTTACTTGTAAAAAAGGATAGCTTGCCAGTAAGCGTTGCAAATGCTGTGAAAACCCTTGGAATAAAGAAAATTTACCTAGTCTCTGATATAGACGCTTCCTTTGAAAATTTAGAAGCTGAAGTTGTTAGAGTAAGAGGAGATATAATAACGAGGGAAAAATCCTTCGCTACTTTAATTTGGGCTTCGATATCAATTGCTATTATAGTTTTATTTTTGGCGTTCCATCTTAAAACTCGCATACCCTATGCTGTCTTAACTAAGGACGAGGAGAAAATTATCAGGGTTATTGAAGATAATGGCGGAGAGATAACTCAGGATAAGCTTCCAGAGTTAACTAATTTCTCAAGACCAAAAATAAGCAGATTGGTATCAGAACTCGTGGAAAGAGGCATTATAGAAAAATCGCCTTACGGTAGAACGCAAAAATTAAAAATAAGGAAAAAATTCTAATATGGAAAGGTTAGAAATGGTTATCCTCTTTTTTGCCTCATTTATGAGGCAAAGGAGAATTCGTTTATATGGGTGTGAAATCTTTTCGGTGGAAAGGTTAAAATAGTCTTTATTGCTATTAAAAATTGATGCTCGAGTTAATAAGGACAAAGAAAGCAAAGGTTTGCGTTGTTGGTCTTGGCTATGTAGGCTTGCCCCTAGCTGTAATCTTAGCCAAGAGAGGATTCAAAGTAATAGGCGCTGATATTAACCCCAAAGTAGTAAATTGCGTTAATAAAGGCATTTCCCACATAAATGAGCCTGGATTAGAGAAATTGCTGAAAGAAGTAGCTGGTGTTAAACTATTTGCAACAACTAATGTGAAGCAAGCTGTTAGAGAGAGTAATGTGATAATCATTGTGGTGCAAACCCCAATAGACGAGAACAAAAATCCCAACTTAAAAGCTCTTAAAAACGCCTGCAAAACCGTTGGCGAAAGCTTGAGAAGAAATTCATTGGTTATAATCGAAAGCACTGTCCCGCCTAAAGCCACTAAGGAGATAATTATTCCATTGTTGGAAATTGGCAAACTAAAGGCTGGTAAAGATTTTTATCTTGCATACTCCCCGGAGAGAGCCATGCCTACAAGAACCCTTGAGGAAATGCAGACAAATAGCAGAGTAATAGGGGGGATAAACGAAGAGAGCATGCACTTAGCAAAAGAACTTTACGCGAGCATAACTACCGGCGAGCTAATATTAACCGATATTACTACAGCAGAGGTGGTTAAGGTAATAGAAAACACCTACAGAGATGTTAACATAGCTCTTGCAAACGAAATTGCAATGCTTTGCGAGAAGCTTAAAGTTGATGCAATAAAAGCCATAAGCATAGCTAACAAGCATCCAAGAGTTAATATTCATTTACCAGGAGCGGGAGTAGGCGGTCATTGCTTGCCAAAAGACCCCTACTTCTTGATAAAAAAAGCTGAAGAATTTAATCTAAAGCTAAACGTGATAGAAGCTGCAAGAAAAACCAATGAAAACATGCCTTCTCATGTGGTCAAGCTTGTGGAGAAAGCTCTTAAAAAAGCCAACAAAGACCTAAAAAATGCAAAGGTTTCAATCCTTGGATTAGCTTATAAGGGAAACACCAACGATATCAGAGAAACGCCGGCTAGGAAAATCATATACGAGCTAAGAAATAAGTGCAAGGTTTTCTCTCATGACCCCATCGTTACGCAGGATTTTGGGGAAGAGTTTTCAAATGACCTTGAAAAAATTTTGAGAAATGCCGATTGTTTGGTTATCGTTACAGACCACGATGTTTACAAGAGGTTAGACCTCGAAAAAATTAAAAAATTGATGAGCGAGCCATGCATAATCATAGATGGAAGAAGAGTTATAGACCCAGAGAAAGCGAAAAAATATAATATTGAGTATTATGGCATAGGTTATTGATGCTTTGCTTAGTTGAGTATGCAACTTATTCTGGGCTTGAAGAAATAGGTGTTGAAGTAGGTATTGAAGGACTTGCGATGTTCAAAACTTTACTTCAAGGATTTGAAAAGCTTGGCATAAATATTAACACCTCCATAAGCAAAGATGTACCTCTTTTTGAAAATTATCCTCGAGGAATAAAGCTTGAGGAGCTTCTTGAAAGCTCGGAGCTTGCCCTCATAGTGGCTCCAGAATCAGAAGGCTTACTTTACACTTTGACAAAGCTCGCGGAGAAGTATTGTGGTAATCTCGGTTGTAGATCAAATGCTGTGAAAATAGCTGGCGATAAATATCTAACTTACAAGCAATTGTATAACCTAATGCCAAAAACCGAGATTTTCAAAGGTAAAACTAAGCTTGATTTTCCACTCATAGCCAAGCCAAGAGATGGTTGTTCTTGCGAAGGGGTTAGACTCATAAGAAATGAAGAAGAGTTAAATGAAATCCCGAAGGGATTTCTACTTCAAGAATATGTAGAAGGCAAGCCATGTAGTGCAAGTTTTATAGTTGGCGACGATATAAATTTGATAAGCGTCCAAACGCAAGAAATAAAGGATTTCAAGTATTTAGGAGCAAAAATCCCCTTTTCGACAAATTTGGAAGATTTGTCAGAGATAGATAAAATAAAAGGATTATTTGGTTATGTTGGCGTAGATTTTATAGCTGGAGATGAGATAAAAATAATAGAGATAAATCCGAGAGCTACTACACCTATAATAGCATTCGAAGAGGTATATGGCATAAATATAAGCGAGCTAATTCTGAAGAATTATTATAAGGAAAAAATACCTGAGATAACTCCAAAGAAAAAGGTTTTCATAAGAAAAAAGAGAGACAAGGGAAATTTCATATCTTTCAAAGATTATTCTATAAATCTGGAGGCTATAAGCTAAATGGTAATTTTAACCATAGACATAGGTGGAGCCAATACCAAAACCTTACTGTTGCTACCTAGCAACAACGTAAAGGAAGAAATTTTTTATTTTCCACTTTGGAAAAGGAAAAATGAATTAAAAAACTTTCTTGAAGAAATAAAAAATAAATATAAACCTGAAATCGTAGGCATAACAACCACAGCAGAGCTATGTGATATTTTTGAAACTAAAAGAGAAGGAGAGAGATTTATATACAAAGTTTGCAAACAAGTTTTTGAAGACCCATATTTTCTAACAATTAATGGCGAGCTGACAAAGAAAGAAGCAGATATTGGCGCAGCTAACTACATCGCAAGTATATACTACCTTGAAAGGAAATTTAACGAAGGCATTTTGCTAGATATTGGCTCAACGACCACAGATATAATACCTTTCAAAGAAAATAAGATATTATATGGTAAATCCGACTTGGAGAGGCTAATAAAGCATCAGTTAATATATACCGGAATGTTAAGAACTCCTCTGAATACCATAGTCCATAAAATTCCCTTTAAAGGAAAAAAATTAAGAGTAGCTTCTGAATTTTTTGCAATTACCGCAGATTTGTACAGGGTTTTAGGATACATAGACAAAGAAGAATACTCTTGCGAGACTCCCGATGGTAAGGGTAAAAGCATAGAAGACTGCAAAAGAAGGATAGCAAGACTGCTGTGCAGCGAGGTTAACGAGGTAGAAGAAGAGTTACCCAAGATATGCGAATACATTAAAAATGAGCAAATAAAAATTATTGCCGAAGGTATTAAAGAGGTTGTTAAAGAAAGCGGAATAAGAAAAGCCTATATATGCGGAGTAGGAACCAAAATAGGAATAGAGGCTTGCAGGAAAATTAAGCTCGATTACAAGGGTTTAAACATAAAAAACCTTCCATGCTTAGGCTTGGCTTATATGCTACGGGAAAAAGGAGGATAAAACATGGTGAAAATGGAAAAGCTTAGATGTATAACTTGTGGAAGTTTCATAGAGATAGGGAAAGGAGCTGTAAAGTTTCCATGTCCAATATGTGGTGAGATTATAGCAAGATGTACAAGATGCAGAACTCTCGCCAGAAGATATAAGCATGAATGTGGATTCGAGGGACCATAAATGGGGGAGGTACTCGTAACTTATAAGATAATGCCGGAAGGTGTAGAAACAGATTTAGATAGTTTGCTAAGCAAAATAAAAGAAAAAATAAACATAGAGAGAGTAGAGAAGGAACCGATAGCCTTCGGCTTGGTTGCACTCAAAGTTTCAGTGCGCGTTGAAGACGCTGGAAGAGCTACTGAGGAAATAGAAAAATTCTTATCGGAGCTTACTGAAGTTGGCAGTGTAGAAGTCGTTGAGATGACAAGATTACTGTGAACTACTCCGCCCTTACGGACGGAGCTTCTACCTTCAGAGGCATTGGCCTCATCATCGGTAGTTCGGGCTGGTTCACGGCAGCCCCCGCTCCCTCAAGGAGCACTTTAGTTTTAGTTTTGGTTGTGGTTATGGTTGTGGTTAACCTCTTCAGACCAAACTTGAGGATGTTTTTGGCAGCATTAACGTCTCTGTCATCTCTATGTCCGCAGTTTAGGCAGAGGAATTCTCTATCGTTAATTTTGGTTTTCTTAGAATTAGAACCGCACTCAGAGCACCTTCTGGTTGACATCCATTCGTTAATGATTATCGCCATGTTTCCGTGCTCCATCAGCTCTGTTTTTAGTGTTTCGGCGAATTCATGGAAAGCCCAGTGATTTACTCTTTTCCTCAGCTTGCGATTGCCAGAACCCTTATAATGCTTTTCTGTTCTTATGTTTTTGGGAAGGCCTATAAATACA
>CBFDVL010000007.1:0-25610 GCA_965613365.1 uncultured archaeon
CAGCGTCAGATGTGTATAAGAGACAGATATTATCCTTATCTCTTTCGTTGGCCCATGCCATGAACGTGAACGTAATAATCCAGTTTCCTTCGGAAACTAAAATCTACGTAGTAAATGTGAGCGATAATGCAACCGCTAAAGATGCTTTAATAGCAACGGGCTTAAACACAACCTGGAGCTATGGCGGAAAATTCTTGGATTGTATCTCTGGCATATGTGGAAATTCTACCGATTGGTGGTGCTTTACATATAAGCATTCTTCAGACGATAACTGGACATTCTCGGAAGTAGGATTGGCGGATTATAATTGCAGTGAAGGAGATGCAATAGGTCTGAGGTTCGTAGGTGGAAGTGACGCAAACACTTGTATAGGTTGCTTTGGTGGATGTGACTTTAAAACTACAGAAGAACATTGCACTCCTCTAATTTCAAGTGTTTTACAGGACTACACAAATGACGTAGTATATTGGAGCTCCTACGAGAAGGCTGTTAATGTCCCTTATGCTGATGTAGTAAATGCATATTCTTATACAAATGGAAGTTATCTTTTTTTCAAATTAATTTTAAATGATCTATTAACTCCACAAAACTATACCTCATATAGAATTTATCTAAACACTGATAACAATGTAAGTAGTGGATGTTCTTTTAGAAGGGGAGCAGAAATTGCGCTCGAAGCCTTTTATAATATAACTTCCTCATCATGGGAGTTTAATTTACTTAAATGGAATTCTACTGCTCCTTCATGCCCATCTGGATGGCCAGGTGAATTTTTATTTAATAAAAGTATAATAGGAAATACGGATTTCACTGGGAAATATATTCAGCTTGGATTACCTTTTTCTGAATTGAATATCTCTCCAAATGCAACAAGCTTCAAACTTTCATGGAACTCCGGCAATTATAACCAGAATATAACAGGATTTGTGGAAACGCATTTTGATAGGAATGGAGATGGGTGCGTAACTGGATGGGTGGATGCTTACGATTATTCTCCAGGAGCATTGGATAGCGATGGCGACGGAATCCCAGATTTTAAAGATGCATGTCCATTACAGAAAGAAACCGTAAACGGCTATCAAGATAATGATGGTTGTCCTGACACTCCTCCTTCGTCGGGTGGAGGTGAAGAGATAACTCCGCAAGTGGTAGAGGAAGAGGAAAAACTTCAGAATTTGGCAAACATTGATTCTGAGAAGGTCGTGGATATAATCTACCAGTTTGACTACCAAACGAAGAGCTTCTATGTTGCTGGGAGCGAGCTTGCAGGCGTGCTTGCAAGCATTGATAGCTTTGCAATACCTGGAGATTATGCTAAAGATATAAACTTTGTCACATGGAAAAAAGTTGGAAAGCTTGAAGGAGATGTCTATGAAATCTCTGCAAAAAAAGTTCTTGAGAAATTCAGAAGAGCTGAGAAGGTGATAATCGCGAGAGGAGACCTAAGCGTTGATTCACTTGCTGCAATAGCCTATGCAAGAGCATTGGGAATACCCATATTATTAACATCGCCTAAGGAAATGCCCACCGAGACGGAAGAAGCACTTAAAAAGCTTAAAACAAAGCAAATAATCGTCGTTGGTGGAAACAAAGCTGTAGCAGAGGAGGTTGTTAAGCATATCAAGCACGAGAGAATCGCAGGCGAGGATAGATACGAGACAGCGATCAGGCTTGCAGAGGAGCTTGGGAAAATCAAAAAGTTTGATAAGGTGGTAATTACAGATGGAGAAAACCCAAGCAGAATTTCTGCAATGATTGCTGCAAAATATCATGCTCCTATAATTTATGTTAGAGGTAATGAAATTCCAGAGGTTACCGAAGAATACATAACAAATAATAAGGATAAGGATTATATACTGGTAGGAGTTAGTGATGAGATATGCGAAAGGATAAACTCTTTTATTTCCTGATAAGCATCGGGATAATAGGAAGATTATTTTTAAGAAAATACATACCAGAAGTAGATTTTTGTATGTTTGATATGTTTGCTTTAGTAGCGGCACCTTGTTTGCTCTCGGGAATTCTCGGAGGAAGCTACAGGTTTGCCACCCCGCTAACAATAATGTTCATTACAGACGCTTATTTCTATGGTTTAAATTTCAGTTGTTCGCTTAAATTTATAGCTATGATGTGCTTTTTCACATGGAGCGGGTTTATTTTTATCTCGATGCTCGGCAAATTTGCAAAGAATTCAAATCATAGAGTTTTAAAGCTCACAGGCTTAGGAATAATAGGCGTGCTAATCTATGACCTATGGACGAACTTTGGCTTTTGGCTTGGTCCCTTCTATAAGCATAACTTAGACGGGCTAGTCCTATGCTATATAAATGCTATTCCCTTTACCATAGGGCATTTAATATCAACGGTTATTGTAGTTCCAATAGCTTCAACGATATTCTTCATGCTTCATGATAATAGAAACCCTTTTATTCTTGAAAAAGCAAGGGTTTTAGTATGCCGATCAGCCGAGAATTGTTAGAAATATTAGCTTGTCCAATGTGTAAGGGAGACATTGAATACAAGCAAGAGGAGGATTTTTTATATTGTAAGCGATGCGATATTCGTTATCTTGCGAGCAGATTATCTCAGGATGCATGTCCTAAGTGCGGTGGGAAGCTTGAGAAAATAAGAGGAGAAGTATTAATATGCAAAGCTTGCAAAAGATGGTATCCGATAATAGACGACATACCCCACATGCTTCCGGACGAGTTGAGAGAAGATTTAGTGTAATTTAAAATTAAAGTTCGGCACCCTTTAAAGCGTCCTTACAAGGACAATTTCTTTTCTTGGGCACAAATTCTATAGCCTTTAATAGAATCTCTCTAAGCTCCTTCTCCTTCTTCTTCACAAGTTCTATCACTTCAGTAGCGGTTAATTTTCCCTTAGATATCCCTGCAGCGGGGTTTGTTACCAAGCATATAGAAGCATAGCAAATCTCAAGCTCTCTCGCTAATATTGCTTCCGGCAAACCCGTCATCCCCACGACGTCGCATCCGAGCATGGAAAGCATTCTTATCTCAGCCTTAGTTTCGAATCTTGGCCCCTGGGTGCATGCATAGACGCCGCCATTAAACACTTTCCCAACGATTTCGTCAGTAGCTTTTATTAACGCATTTCTAAGCTCTGGGCAATAAGCTTGGGAAACATCCACATGCACTACTCTGTTATCGTAGAAGGTGGAATCTCTTCTCGTGAAGTCTATGTAATCCTCTGGAATTAAGAAATCCCCGGGGGAAAGCGAGGGATTTATCCCTCCCACCGAGTTTGTAGCAAAGATTCTCTCCACTTCAAGCTCCTTTAGAGCATAGATATTTGCCTTGTAGTTTATTCTGTGCGGAGGCAAAGCATGTCCTTTGCCATGTCTTGGTAAGAATACTACCTCTACCCCCTCTACCTCACCTATGCATAGCTTATGAGTTGTGCCATAGGGGGTTCGCATACTAAAACTTTCCTTCTCTTTGAAAATCTTTGGATCATAAACTCCGGTTCCACCTATGATCGCTATTCTCATACTTATACACCTACATACTTTAATAGCAATCCTGCTGTCGTGAAATATATGCATAACCCTAAGATATCCTGAATCGTAGAGATAAGAGGAACCGAGCAGATCGCGGGGTCGACATTGAGCTCGTGAAAGAGCTTTGGAATAAATATTCCTATAACACTTGCTATTGTGGTAGTTATGAACATCGCACATCCTACAATGATCCCTATTTTAGGAGCTTTTATGAGCAAATAGGAAACTATGGCTATTCCAGCACCCACCAAAAGTCCCATTATCAGCCCTACCTTTATTTCTCTAAGGAAATACTTTATAGGGTCTCTAATTTCACCGGTAGCTAAACCTCGTATAAATATTGTAGAAGACTGGTTTCCAACCCCTCCTCCCATTGCCATGATTACTGGAATAAACAACGCAAGCGCAATGGTAGAAGCTAAGGTTCTCTCAAAGAATTTGAGAATGCTTGAGGCGATTATTCCGTCTCCGATTAAAGCAAAGACCAACCAGGGAATTCTCGCTCTAACTACTGAGAGAATAGGAGCATCTATCAGCTTGTCTATTTGCTCCCTTATACCGGCGAGATGCCCCATGTCCTCTATAACCTCTTCTTCAATAACATCCACGATATCGTCGATTGTGATTATGCCCAAAAGCTTGTTATTCCTGTCGATAACAGGAACCGCAAGGAGATTATAGTCAGCTATTATGCTGGCTACCTCTTCTTGGTCAGCGTCCACCAAAACCTTAATCACATCCTTCTTCATTATATCCTTAAGCTTGGTTTTTGGAGGAGCGAGCACGAGTTCTCTTAAAGAAAGAACTCCGGCAAGCTTTCCTTCATCATCAACAACATAAATATAATATATGGTCTCATACTCCATAGCTTTCTTTCTTATAAATTCTATGGCTTCATCCACGGTAGTATCAAGATGAAAGGAAAGAAACTGAGTGGTCATTAGTCCTCCAGCGGTATCCTCTGGATGCTTTAGAAGCTTTGCAGCCTCTTCACTCTTTTCTTTTGTGAAATATCCTATTATCTTCTTTCTTTTTTCAACAGTGAGGTCTCCAAGAATATCAGCCATGTCATCGGGTGGAATCTTAGCCAAAAGTTCAGCTACCCTCTTAGGGGGTAAAGTCTCCACAATTTCATAGAGAAGTTCTTCAGAGAGTTCGGGTAGTAAGCGTATTAATGTTTGGTTGTCTAAGCTTGAGATGAGCCTTCTTCTAAGCTTGGGACTAAATTTCTCAAGCAGTTGCGCGAGGTCATAAGGGTGAAGTTGCTTAGCTAATTCTTTAAGTTTGGAAAACTCGTCTTTTGCAATAAGTTTCTCATGTCTCATGCTTTGACCTTCTCTACTCTAGATTTCCATCCCGCTTTGAAGAATAGGAAGGCTACTGTTAGCAAAGATATTCCAACTATGGCAGAGGTTCCAAGTCCTTGGTTGGGGATAATTCCTCTAAGAAACAGAATAATACCATCAATGAATATTCTTGCCGCAAAGATAGCGAATAATATGGCAATGTAAAGCTTTAAACTACTTTTACCCACAATTGCATCTATGCTTTTGCCAAAGAGAGCTATTAAAGCGGCGAGAAATATTATGTTTAAAGCCAAGGAATCCAAGAGATATAGATGTCCCATGTAGATATAATGAATAATGCCTTTTTTCATTTCCATGTACCCTATTACTCCGCCTATCAAGGCTAGAATTCCAGAAGCTATGTATGTAAGAAAACTTACCTTTCCAGAGACAAATGAATGCCTTATTTCGCCATAGGCTCTTTCGATATAGCCTTCTAATCCAAATCCCTTTATGAAGAGAAAAACGCCCACAACACCAACAACAAGTCGCCAGCCATATTCTGCAAAAATCGAATACAAGATAGCTGCTATTGCGGGAATTCCTATTAAAAGCCTTGAAAGCTTGGGGTCATTTATTATCTCCTTAAGCAGATAATATGTGCTTTCAAGACTTTCGCTTTGCTTAACAATAACACGTCTTAATGAAAGAATTTTTATTCGCGATTCAATTATAGGCAAAATAAACTCATCCTCAGCCCCATCGGTTACAACGATTGCTGCCTCGCCTTTAAATCTTTTCAAAACCTCTTCGAGCTGTGAGGTTATTTTCATATCGCTTTCAGTGCCAACGTTTTCATGCCCAACCAAGGCTATAACTTCAACGTCTTGACCCTCTCCTTTGAATTTATCATAGAGCCTTATGGTCTCAAAAAGAGTGTTTGTATCACTTTCTGTGGGGTCTGCTATGCCAAGCTTGGTAGCAACATCTAATACTTTCTCTCTTCCTATAATTGGTCCATCAACACCTACCTTATTTAGGATATCTCCATCTCTGTCAACCGAGATAATTAATAATTTCATCCCTATACCAGATCGAATCTCCTTAGTAGATATATGTCTTCAAGGCTAAGTTTTTCCCCTTTCTTAAACCTCTTATATATTTTTTCTGCCTTTTCTCTTAATTCTCTTTCTCCACTTCTATAAGTAATTTCCTCTATTTCGCTTTCAGCCTTCTTTATTTTATTGTCTATTTTTTTGATAAGTTTTAAATAGAATGCAAGGTCTTTTCTTTCTTTCTCAAGAACTGGAATTATCTCCTGCTTTTGCTTGTTCAGTTCGTCTATTTCTTTTTCTTTCTCTTTTATTTTCCTCAGAGCTCTTAAAAACTTCTCATGATGTCTTTGAGATTCTCTGGATAGCTTTATAATCTGATTATGGATTTTTTTGGAGGCATTTTTATGCTTTTCAATTCTATCAGAGACTTGTATGAGTTCTTCGTAATTTTTGAGTTTCTCTCTGAGGGTTTCTATTCTTTTTACCATAGCATCTTCCTTTTTTATGTCTAGTACCGTTGTTTGAAGCTTCCATTCCAAAGCTTGTATTTCTCTTCGTATTTTCCTGAAATCCCCCTTTCCTGAGCTACTCTGAAGTTTCTTAAGCTCTTCTTTAAGCTCTTTTATTCGCATGTTCTCCACTTTGCGCTTAGCTTTAAGTTCCTTAATTTTTCTGTTAACTTTATCTCTTAGCGCTCTTTCTCTATTAGCTTCGCTATTTTTTATCCTTATTGTGTCGATTATCTCTCTTTTTTTCCTGTTAATCTTCCTTAATAATGCTCTTTTCTCAGATATATTCTTCTTCAGCTGTTTTATCCTTATTTCAACTTCCTTTCTTTCCTTTTTGAGGTCTTCAACGGTTTTAGTCTTCAAAATATGCGGAAGGATTTCTCTCAAATCCTTTTCGAGGACAACTACGTCTGCGGCACTACTAACTTTTGGTTTCGAATTAAAAGCAATTGCAAGACCAGCGCGTCTGAACATGCTTATATCATTAGCGCCATCGCCCACAGCTACAACTTCGCTTAAGTCAACCCCTACCTTTTCGGCAATTTCTTCGAGGGCTTCTCCCTTTGATTCTTCATCGACGATGGGACCTACAACCTCGCCGGTTAGCTTTCCGTTCTCGACTATCAGCTTATTTGATATGGCATAATCTAAACCAAGTTCATTTTTTATCTTATTAACAACGATATCAAAACCGCCACTTACTACCCCAGTCTTTATTCCATGCTTTCTAAGCTCTTCAATCGTTTCTTTTGCACCTTTCATCAAAGGAAGAGAATTCGCTACTTCCTCAACCTTTTCGATCTCAAGACCCTTAAGAAGCTTAACACGCTTTTTCAAAGCCTCATTGAAGGGAATCTCCCCCTCCATGGCTTTTTTTGTGATTTTTCTTATCTCCTCTTCCTTACCAACTAACTTTGCAATTTCATCTATACCCTCTGCATCTATCAGCGTTGAATCTAAGTCAAACACCACCAACTTCATGTCTCTTCAGAACTCCTTATATTCGTAGGCTTTACCACTACCAAAGCAGAACTTTATCTCCTTAAATTCTTTTTTGAATTCTATTACTTCTTCTTTCACTTTATTTACTTTTTCTCTCTCTAATATTAATTTTTTGAAAAAGTTGGCTATTTCTTGCATCTCGCTTTCTTTCATGCCTAAGCGAGTAAGCTCTTGGGTGCCAAGTCTTATTCCTGAAGGGTTATCTGGATTATGCACGTCGTCCCAAGGCAATAAATTCTTATTTATTATTATGTTGGCTTTTTCCAGAGTCTCTGCAACCCAACTTCCGCCTCCAACCTTGCTAACGTCAACAACTACCTGATGTGATTCTGTAAAGCCTTTATGCTCGCAGAGCACATCGAAGCCATGGTCATATAAAGCCTGAGCAAGAGCTTTTGCATTTTTTATTATTTGCTTGGCATAGGCTTCTCCAAATTCGAGCATCTCAGCAAGGGTTATGGTTAAGCCTGCAAGATGATGAAGATGGTGATTAGATACAACTCCGGGAAAAACAGCATTTTTTATCTTCTTTTCAAACTCCTTTTTTGCGAGAATTATTCCTCCTTGAGGACCGGGAAAGGTTTTATGTCTTGAAGAGGTAATAACGTCTGCACCCTCTTCGAAGGGTTGCTGGAATTGCTTTCCAGCTATTAATCCAAGCACATGCGCAGCATCATAGGCTATTTTCGCTCCTACTTCATCTGCAACTTCTCTAAACTCCTTTACTGGATGGGGAAATAGGAAAACACTGCCTCCAAATAAAAGAAGCTTTGGTTTTTCCTTTTTAATTTTCTCAATGCTTTTATCTACGTCTATATTCATTTCCTTGTGGTCAAAGGCAAACCCTTTAACTCTTAGTCCATATATGCCGGCAACGCTAAACGTGGAATGACTTATATGTCCGCCATCGGGAACGTTTAAAGCAAACATCGTATCTCCAGGATTTGCCAAAGCTTTAAATGTTGCCAAATTGGCTATTGTTCCAGAGGTTGGTTGCACGTTGACATACTCTGCATTAAAAAGCTTTTTCGCAAGTTCTATTGCCAAAAGCTCTATTTCATCGATGTATTTGCAACCTTGGTAGAATCTCTTTTTAGGCTCGCCTTCTGCATATCTATGTCCAAAATCGCTTGCAACCGCTTCCCTTACCATAGGTGAGGTTATATTTTCACTTGCTATCATGGGTATGCAGTTGTCCATCCATTCATGGTGTTTTTTCAAAGTCTCTCTAATACCATAAACTATGTTTTCGTAGTTCATAATCCCACCTACTATTTTAATGTTAAATACTTTTTGCGACAGATATATAAATGAATTAAGTATAAAAATTTTCTATCTATGTATCTTTTGCTCGGCTGTGGTTCAGTAGGCTATAGTGTAGCAAAGCAAATCAAGTCAGAGGTTGTGATAGTCGAGAAAAGTTCAGAGAGAGCAGACCTTTTAGAAAGTGAAGGATTTAGAGTAATAAAAGGCAACTTCACAACTAAAACCGCATTGAAAAAAGCAAGGCTCGGAAAGGCAAAGGCCGTGCTTATACTCACAAGCGATCCCGAGGTAAATAAAAGAGCAATAGAGGTTGTAAGAGAGATAAACAAAGAGGTTCCCATAATAGTGAGGAGCAATGGACTCGGCGAAGACTTTGGAGAAGATGTAATCGTTATTGAGCCTTTTAAGCTGATAACAGATGCGGTCATAAGAAATTTAAGAGAGGTCGAAATACATAGAATGTTCAATAGGTTTAAGAGAATAATTTTGGAAACGACAAGGATGGCTATTGTCTTGCAGAACAATCCAGACCCAGATGCTATAGCATGCGGTTTAACTCTTAAAAGGA
Organism: uncultured archaeon; assembly: GCA_965613365.1. Lineage (GTDB taxonomy): Archaea > Hydrothermarchaeota > Hydrothermarchaeia > Hydrothermarchaeales > CAZSVW01 > CBFDVL01. Next base: position 9,207 of record CBFDVL010000007.1, read on the forward strand.
TAGTCGAGCATTTCGGAAAGAAGGCTGAGATTATATATGGTGATGAAATAGGGCATGAGGAAAACAAGGCTTTGGTCAATCTCCTCGGAATAAAACTTCTCAACATTTTGGAGGTTGACTTGAGAGATTTTTCTCATATAGCCTTGGTTGATACCGCAATACCCGGCGAGAATAATCCACTGCCAACAAATGTTGTTCCGGATATAGTTATAGACCATCATCCAGTTGACATGAAAAAGGTTAAGGCAAAGTACATAGACATAAGACCCGATGTTGGAGCTACCTCAACGATATTGACAGAATATCTTGTAAGGTTTAAAATCGATATAACGGAAGAGCTTGCAACGGTATTGCTTTACGGAATAAAAACAGATACGCAAGATTTCATAAGAGGGGCTACGCCAGAAGATTTAAAGGCGGTGGTCATGCTTTATCCTAAAGCCAATCATGAAATTCTCGCTAAGATTGAAACACCTGCGATGTCGGCAGAGACCTTAGACGTGCTTGCAGAGGCTATTAGAAATAGAAGAATTGAAGGAAGCGTGCTTTTGTCAAATGTGGGCTTTATAAGAAATAGAGATACCCTACCTCAAGCCGCCGACTATCTTCTTAACCTCGAAGGTATTTCTACTGTTGTGGTTTATGGCTTAGCCAAGGATGTAATTTATGTCTCTGGGAGGAATAAGGACATAAGGATACACCTCGGTGAGGTAATGGAAAGGGCTTTTGGAGAAATAGGTGAGGCGGGAGGGCATGCAAGGGCGGCGGCTGCAAAAATTCCTCTCGGTTTATTTGGAAGCGTGACGGATAAAGATACCTTGCTAAAGCTTGCGAACGAAGCAATAATTGATAGATTTTTGAAAGCTCTTGGGATGAAGAAGAAGGAATAGACCGTGCGGAACTCTTCCACAATATTTAAATTATCTGCTCTATAATTATAAGCGAAAATGAAAATAGTAATCGATATTGGCGGGTCTATCTTAGCTTCACCAGAGCCTAACTTGGAATATATTAAGAATTTCGCCGAGTTCTTGGTAGAACTCAGCAAAAAAAACGAGGTTTTCGTGGTAGTGGGTGGAGGCGAGGTTGCAAGAAAATATATTTCGGTAGCTAAAAAGCTTGGGGCAAGCGATGAATATTGCGACGAAATAGGAATCTTAGCTACTAAGTTAAATGCAATGTTATTAGTAGCAAGATTGGAAAAGCTCGCTAAAGCAAATAAAAAAATTCCCGAGAGCATAGAAGAAGTCCCTTGCAATCAAAAAATTTTCATAATAGGTGGGACAAAACCGGGACAAACTACAGATGCTGTAGCTGCAGGTATTGCAAGAAAATGTAAGGCTGATTTGCTTGTAATAGCTACAAATGTCGATGGAATCTATGAAGAAGACCCAAAGAAAAACCCTCTTGCTAAGAGATTTGAAAAACTTAGCTTTAGTGAACTTTTGGAGCTTGTTAAAAATTATAAACATGAGCCAGGTTTTTCCATGGTTATAGATAGGACCGCTGCAAAAATTATAGCCAAAGATAGGATTAAGACGGTAGTAATTAACGGCAAAAAAATTGAAAATATAAAAAAAGCTATAGAGGAGCAGAAAGGAGGCACTTTAATAGGTTGAGGAGGTGAGGCGTTGGAATATCCGATATGTGAGATTTGCTTGAAAACGGGAATTCTCTGTGCTGGTTGTGAAGAAAAGCTTGCCAAAGGAGAGATTACAAAACTTGATGTTGAGCTTTCCGGGATTTTATACCGGCTTGAGAATAAATACAAAACCCTATCTGAGATAAAAACCATAAAAACAATAGATGCTGGCGACCTTGTTGTGATAATAACAGACGAAGGTAAAGCGGGTGTGCTGATAGGCAAGGGAGGAAAAATCGTAAAGACAATATCAAATAAGCTCAAGAGAAAGGTTAGGGTAGTAGAGGAAACAAAAGACTACAGAAGAGTTGCTCAAGACTTGTTAGCTCCAGTAAGGGTTGTGGGTATAAACATAGTATATCCTCCGAAGGAAGAGCCCAAATTCAAGGTTTTGATAGCAAAGCAGGACTTACCAAAGCTACCCTCCGACATTACAACCCTTGAGAAAATACTTAGCAAAATGATAGGTAAAAACGTTATTCTTGCACCAGCATGATGACCAAGATAGCTCTTTGTGTGTGTGGAAGCGTAGCAGCAATTAAGGCTCCATTAATAGCTAGAGAGCTTATCAGAAGAGGATTTGAGGTATATTGTTATATGACACCAGCAGCTTGTGAAATAGTTTCGCCAGAGTTAATGGAGTTCGCTACTCGGCAAGAGGTTGTTACCAAGCTATCTGGCAAGCTCGAGCATCTTCGTAATTATGATGTAATTTTAATAGCTCCCGCCACTGCAAACACGATAAGCAAGATAGCCCATGGTATAGCTGACAACTGTGTTACCGCCTTAATTCTTGCTAGAAATCAGGATTCCAAAATCATAGTAGCTCCCGCAATGCATGCAAATATGTATTTTAACATTCAAGAGAATGTTGAAAAGCTTAAGGAGAGGGGATTTTATATCGTCGAGCCAATTTTAAGCGAAGGTAAAGCAAAACTTGCACCAGAGGAAGAGATTATAGATGCTGTATATTATATGCTTAGGGAGAAGGATTTCTCAAATAAAAGAATTTTAATTACGGCGGGAGCTACAATCGAGTATATAGACCCGGTAAGAATAATAACAAATAAAAGCTCGGGTAAGATGGGTTTGGCAATAGCAAAGGAGGCTTATTTTAGGGGGGCTAAGGTAAAGCTGATTTTGGGATATTCCAAGATAAAACCTCCAAGATACCTAAGCGTTGAGTATGTTGAGACCTCTGAGGATATGCTGAATGCGGTTAAAAAAAATATTAAGAACTGCGATATTTATATCTCAGCAGCAGCCATAACAGATTTCACAACAGAAAAAGCCGAGAAAAAGATCAAAACAAAAGAGATAACTATAAAATTAAAGCCGACTACTAAAATTTTTGAGAAAATAAAGGACGAAGATGTTATAAAAGTAGGATTTAAAGCATTGTATAACGTTTCAGAGAATGAATTAATAGAAGAAGCAAAGGAAATCCTGAAAAAATATGAGTTAGACCTTGTTGTAGCCAATGATGTAGCAAAGGATGTTTTTGGCTCTGATGAGAATGAGGTTTATATAATCGATAAAGAGGGGAAGATAAAGCATATTAAAAGAACTAAAAAGTCAGAGATAGCCAAAGAAATATTGAACATGATAAAAAATGCGTGCTAAGGTTTTTGTCCCTGGGCACATAACCGGTTTTTTCGAAGTTTTAAGGAAAGAAAGCTTGCTATACTCTGGTTCAAGAGGTTGCGGAGTGGTGATAGATAAGGGCGTGGAAACCTTAGTAGAGGTTGAAGAATCAGAGGAAACTAAAATTCAGACCTTTATAAATAATAAAGAGCAAAATTGCAGAGTAACGAAGTTTGCGGTTGAAGAGCTTCTTAATATCACTGCTAAGCCATATAAAATAAAGATATATCATAAGCTAGGTGTGCCGATGATGCAGGGGTTTGGAACCTCTGCCTCCGGAACTCTCGGAGCTATACTCGCTTTAAATAAAGCTTTAAAGCTAAATTTAACTTTGAACCAATGCTCTGCAATAGCGCACAAAAGCGAAGTGATAAACAAAACCGGCATGGGGGATGTTATAGCAGAGGTTAATGGCGGGGTAGTTATAAGGCTATCACCAGGTGCACCGGGAATAGGGAAAATAGATAAAATTCCTTTTGAAGGATATGTTGCCATGATAATAGCCGGCAAACCACTAGAAACCAAGAAAATACTTAGAGATGAGACCATGATAAGAAGAATAAACGAAATAGGAAGAGCGTGCATGAATAAAATTTTGAAAGAACCGACGGTCGAAAATTTCTTGAGAATATCATACTTCTTTGCCAAAAAGACAAAGCTTATGAGCAAGGAGATAGAATATATAATAGAAGAGCTAAGGAAAAAAGATATTTTGGCTTCAATGGCGATGCTTGGCAACAGCATATTTACAGTAGCAGAAGACCCCGATAATCTTAAGGAGCTGGAAAGCTTGGGCTATGATGTTATATTAACCAAGATAAATAATGAGGGTATAAAAATTGAGCCTACTCATTAAAATAAGGAATTATTTCATCACGGGTTTAGTTGTAACCCTTCCCTTAGTTGCTACAATTTATATCGTATGGATATTATATAACTTTTTGGAATCTCATTTAAGACCAATATACCAAAAGCTACTCGGATTTTATATACCCGGCTCAGCGATTGTATTAACCTTTCTGGCAATTTTGATTGTTGGGATTTTTGCAAAGGTTACGGTGGGAGAAAAAATAATTCTCACTTTTGAGAAATACCTGGCGAGGGTTCCATTTATAAACGATATTTATTTAACGGTAAAGCAGGCGAGTAGCATATTGTTCTTAAAGAAATCAGAGTTTAAGACGGTAGTTTTGGTCGAATTTCCAAGAAAGGGAATATATGTTATAGGGCTAACCACCGCCGAAGCGATAAAGGAGATAAAGGAAAAGACCGGTGGAGAATTTATACACGTTTTTATTCCAACCACGCCAGTACCTACCTCTGGCTATCTTATCATAGCAAGGAAGGATGAGCTTATTCCCCTGGATATTAGTGTAGAGGAAGCACTTAAGCTTATAATAACGGGAGGCTTTGCGGGTGCTATCAAAGATCTCAAAAAAACATCCGAGGTATGAATCGCTTTTGCAGAGAGAAAAACTTGTTGAAGGCTATGAGAAAGGGATAACAGTCTTAGCTGGGTTGATAGCTCATGGTAGAGGGGAAGCCTTTGATTATCTTATTGGTGAGAAAACAATAGAACCTGCGAAAAAAGCTATCAAAGCTTCGGCAGCTTTGCTACTTCTTGCCAAATCTCCAGTAATCTCTGTCAACGGTAATACCGCAGTTCTCTGCGCGAGAGAAATAATAAAGCTTGCAAGCTTAGTCAATGCAAAAATAGAGGTTAATTTATTCTACAGAAGCGAAGAAAGGGAGAGAAAGATTGCGGAACTTCTAAAAGCTCATGGTGCTAAAGAGGTTTATGGAGTCTCTCCAACCAGAGAAATAGAAGGAATAGCGAGCGATAGAAGAAAGGTTGACGAAGAGGGAATATATAAAAGCGATGTCGTTCTCGTAGCCATAGAAGATGGAGATAGAACCGAAGCCTTAGTAAAACATGGTAAAAATGTCATAGCCATAGATTTGAATCCTCTCTCAAGAACCGCAAGATATGCCACAATAACAATAGTTGACAACGTTATAAGAGCCTTCCCCATGCTCATAAAAGAAGTCGAGGAATTAAAGAACAACCTTGACATGGCAAGTAAAATCTTGGCAAGCTATGATAATGTAGCTACTCTACGTGAGGTTTTAAATCATATAAAAAGAAGGTTGGAGAAGGATGAGATTATTAAAGCTTGGAGAGATTGACATAGGAGAAATTAGGAGCAAAGTTATATTAGATGAAGCTTTAAGCAAAGTAAAGCCAATAGTCGAAGATGTAAGAAAAAAAGGAGACTCGGCATTAAGATACTACACAAAGAAGTTTGATGGAGTTGAGATAGATAATTTTAGAGTATCGGAAGATGAGGTTGAGCAGGCTTTTAAAACAATAAAGCCAGAGATAATTGAAGCTTTAAATGAAGCTTACAAAAACATAAGAGAATTTCATGAAAGGCAATTGCCTGAGGAATGGAGTTATGAGAAGAATGGACTAAAACTTGGGCAATTAATAAGACCCCTCCAACGAGTAGGTTGCTATATTCCCGGAGGAAGGGCAAGCTATCCTTCAACGGTATTGATGGCTACCATACCAGCGAGGGTTGCTGGAGTAAAAGAAATAGCATGCGTTTCCCCCCCAAATAAAAATGGCAGAGTAAATGATTTAGTGCTTGTGGCATGCAAAATAGTTGGGGTAAAGGAAATTTATAAGGTCGGAGGAGCTCAAGCGATAGCAGCCTTAGCCTATGGCACAGAAAGCATAGCAAAGGTTCAGAAAATTGTGGGTCCGGGAAACATTTACGTTACGGCCGCAAAGCAACTTGTGAGCTTAGAGGTAGCTATTGATTTGCCCGCTGGGCCAAGCGAAGTTTTAATAGTAGCCGAAGAGCATGCCAATCCAGAGTTTATAGCCTTTGACCTACTTGCTCAGGCCGAGCATGACCCAAACGCTTGCTGTATCTTGGTTACAACCTCAGAAAAGCTCGCAAAAGAAGTGTATGGGAGGCTTTTAAGTTATAAGATAGAGGCAAATTGCTTTATTCTAATAGCAGAAAACTTAGAAGATGCCCTGAATTTTACCAATGAGTTTGCTCCAGAGCATTTAGAACTTATTTTAAAAAATCCTACGGATTTTTTAGAAAGAGTAAAGAACGCCGGCTCAGTATTCATAGGAGAATACTCTCCGGTGGCGTGTGGAGATTATGCGAGCGGAACTAACCATATACTTCCAACCTTGGGCTATGCAAAGACTTTCTCGGGTTTAACCGTCTATGACTTTCTGAAGTTCATCTCATTCCAAAGCCTTGACAAAAAAGCTCTCGAAAAGCTTGGCAAAACAATAATCACGCTTGCAGAGGCAGAAGGCTTAAAAATGCATGCGGAGAGTATAAGGAAAAGAGTGAACTACCCCTCGCTTACGCAAGGAGCTTCCCGCTTCCTCCACCGAACTTACCATCATCGGTAGCTCTTTCAACCGACCTAGGCAGAGGTTCGATGTCCACAGGCATTCGGGACCGTCCCAGCCCACACCGCTATAATAGACATCTTACATCTATAAATATTTATCGGCTCATCCCCCTTTCAGAGGTGACTTCCCGCCGATAAAGTTAAAAAGATAAAAAAACTTAAGAGGAGTTGCCATGGAGCGAAGATATTCTAAGGAAATCTCTCCAGAGATGGAAGGGAAAGAGGTTAAGGTAGCAGGTTGGGTGCATGAGATAAGAAAACTCGGTGGCTTGAGATTCATAGTGCTTAGGGATAGAAAGGGCATTCTTCAAGTAACTCTGCCGAAGAAGGTTGTTAGCAAGGAGGTTTTCAAGCTTTCTGGAGAGTTAAGCAGAGAGAGCGTGATTTTGGTTAAAGGTAAGGTTAAAGCCGAAGAAAAAGCTCCTAATGGTTATGAGATAATCCCTGAAAGCATAGAAGTTTTAAGCAAAGCCTCTTCACCTTTGCCGCTTGACCCAACTGGTAAGGTTGAAGCTAATCTCGATACAAGGCTGGACAACAGATTTATTGATTTAAGAAAACCCGAAGTAAGGGCTATTTTTTTGATAAGAGACGCTATTCTAAAAGCTGGAAGAGAGCATCTAAGTAAGCAGGGTTTTATTGAAGTGCATACCCCTGCGATAATCTCAACGGCATCCGAAGGAGGAACAGAGCTTTTCCCGATAGCTTACTTTGAAAAAGAAGCTTTTTTAGCGCAGTCTCCTCAGCTTTATAAACAAATGCTCATGGCGACAGGTTTAGACAAGGTTTATGAGATCGCAAAGTATTTCAGGGCAGAAGAGCATGACACGATATGGCATCTTAATGAGATAACCGCAATAGATTGCGAGATTGCGTTTATAAAGAGCGAAGAAGACGTTCTTAATGTTATTGAGAACCTTGTAACCGAGATGATAAGCTTCGTAAAAGAAAATTGCAAGGAAGAGCTGGAAATTCTCGAAGTCGAGGTTGAAAAACCCAAACTTCCATTTCCAAGGATAACCTATGATGAAGCTTTGGAGATACTAGAAGAGAGAGGTTTGAAATTACCTTTTGGAGAAGATTTAACAACAGAAGCTGAGAAAAAGCTTGGAGAAGCCATGAAAGAAAAGGGGTACGAGCTTTACTTTGTGACAAGATATCCGATAAAAATAAAACCCTTCTACACGATGCCAGAGGATAAGATTTATTCAAGAGCATTTGATTTGGAGTTTAAGGGAAGAGAAGTAATCTCGGGAAGCCAAAGAATACACGAGTATGAGCTACTCGTAAAAATGATAAAAGAAAAGGGGCTTAGGGTAGAGAGCTTTGAACATTATTTAAAAGCCTTCAAATATGGAATGCCTCCTCACGGGGGCTTTGGCTTTGGAATAGAGAGGTTTTTAATGTTGCTTTTAAACTTGCCGAATATTAGAGAGGCAGTCCTATTTCCTAGAGATAGAAAAAGACTTACGCCTTAAACTTAATGAAAACTTTTAAATAATTATCCAAATAAAAAAATTTCAGAAGGATGAAAATACCAAGAGGAAAACCTATAAGGTGCAACCATGGCTTTGAATGTAGACGGGGACTCTGATGAGGCCATATCTAGGGATGCAAACGTAGGTTTTATACATATATTGTTGAGAAGGTCGCTTGAAGCACTTAGCTTGGAGACAGGTGGATAATATTAATAGTGGAGTTTATTGCTTGGTATTGAGATTGAAAACTTCGACAAAAATTAAAGTTGGAAAACTTGGGATATTCAATTTTCCGGCAGGTTATTATATCTATACAGGCTCTGCCAAAAACTCTTTGAATGCAAGAATTGCAAGACATTTACGTAAGGAGAAAAATAAGCACTGGCATATAGATTATTTTGTTGAAAAGGCTAAAATAGTTGCGATTTTTAAAACAGATAAGTTTAGTGAGTGTGAGCTCAATAAAAGAATTTTTGAAATAGGCAATTGTCAAGCAATTGCAAGAGGGTTTGGTTCTTCTGATTGTCAGTGTGAATCTCATTTGGCATATGTGCCAAAAATGTCAAGAATATCATCAAAAATAGTAAAGTTTTTTGAGGACAACGGAATTTACGATAAGTTATAACTCTTGGAGTCGATTTAAGAGGAAAAGTTATATATATGAAGGACCTCAACTTTAATGATTTGGATGATTTGGAGGTGATTAAGATGAATAATAAAAATAAAGCCATAAGCCCTATAATTGCAGTTATATTATTAGTCGGTGTAGCCATAGGAGCAGCAGCTCTAGCTTACTCTTGGTATATGGGTATCCAAAAAGGTACTCAAGCAGTAGGCGGAACAGCAGCAGGCCAGACTGCCCAAGCAAGTAGTGCTGCAATGCAAATAACTTTTGTAAATAGCACCACAATAACCATTAAGAATATAGGTGGTGTTGATATAAATACTACTTTAATAACATGCACACCATCTGTTAATAGCTCTTTATGGACAGATACAGATACTTTAAACCCTGGAGAGAGTGCTACTACACAGTTCCTAAGCTCTCTTGGAAGCGGAGTTACAAATATTAAGTGTGTCTCTGCTGAAGGTGCAGTAGCTACATATCAGTATATCTCATAGATTCATATGGTGAGAAATATGAAAATGAAATTATCAAAAAATAAAAAAGCAGTCAGCCCTGTAGTATCAGTAGTCTTACTTATAGGAATAGCGGTAGCAGCTTCAGCCTTGGTATATTCATGGTATGCAGGTATGCAGAAGGGTACACAAGAAGCAACAGGAGAAACTGCTGCGAGAACTGCACAGGCAAGTAGTGCAGGAATTTTGATAACAAACATAGAATATAATACTACCTTAGATACCATGAATGTAACTGTGAGTAACATAGGTTCTATTGTAGTCCACGACCTAAAGCTATACGTAGATAATTCGCCGTTATCATTAGACCAATCTGTATCTGAGTTGGCAGTAGATTCTACCACTGTACTTAATACATCTAATTTCAGTTATAATTCTGGAGTGCATACAGTAAAGGTAACTACCAAAGAAGGCGCCCAAGCTTCACAAACACTGGTACTATAAAATCCCAAACTTTTTTATCTTTTAAATTTTTTTATAAATTTATATATGGACAAAAAAGCAATTTCTCCAGTTATTTCTATTATATTGCTTGTGGTAATTGCAATAGGTCTAATTGCTACAGTACATTCTTGGTTATCCGGAATCCAAAGACCTACTCAGGAAGTAGGATCTGAACTTGCTGGCAGGCAAACTCTCGAACTCGCGGGTCAGCTTAAAATAGAAAGCATTTATGTTAATACCTCTGGAAATTCAACAATATATATAAGAAATGTTGGCTCAATTTATCTGAGCAATTTTAGTTTATATATTGATGGAAATCTTGACAAAACTGCAAATATAGGTTTGGAAGTTGGGGAACTTGGCAATATAACCACAAGCAGTATAACGCAATCTGGAAAAACCTATATAATAAAGGTGGTAGCCTCTCAGGGGGCAACGGCGGTAAAAAGCATAATTGCATGAGGGTTTGTGATGAACAAAGCAATTTCTCCTGTAATAGCAGTTATATTACTGGTTTTGATAGCCATAAGTCTAACAGTTTCCTTTTTTTCATGGTACAAGAGCATGAAATCTCTTCAGGAAGAGACTGGGGAAAAGACTCAATCAAGAATACTCAAAGAAGCGATTGCAAGCATCAAAATTCTTGATATAAGAAATGTCTCTGGAAGCTATCGAGTTATAGTTTTTAACAATGGAGATATAGAGCTAAGCGATATAAGGTTATATGTGGATGGAAAGTTGGATTCAGGAAATTTATCCTCGCTCGGGGTTAATGAAATAGGTGAGATAACCTCGTCGCTTATAACTCAGCCGGGCGAATACGAATTGAAGGTTATATCAAAGGAGGGAGCGAGCTACACATGCAAAAAAGAAATATAAATAACTCTAAGGCGATCTCACCGGTAATAGCCACTATATTGCTTGTATTGATAGCTGTGTCAATAAGCTTCTCTGCCTATATATGGTACTCTGGGATGAAAGAGGAAACTCAAGTTAAGGCAGAAATAATGTTTAGACAAGATTTGACAAGGATTTTTGCAGAAGTAAAAATAATCAAGGTTAACGCAACTTCGGGTGAGATACTAATAGAGAATACTGGAGGAACTACCTTACATAATCTAAATCTAAGCAAAAACCTTGTTCAGGTTGCTACTAAGGATTGCTTAGGCATAGGAGAAATCTGGAGCGTTACCACAACGATTACAAGTGGCGATGTGCTATACCTAACCACATTGGAGGGAGCAAGTGATAAATATGAGGTTTAAGACGTCGAGAGCTATCTCTCCAGTAATAGCCACAGTTTTACTCGTAGTCATAGTTTTGGCAATGAGCCTCTCAGCATTTATGTGGTATAAGAGCTTAAGAGAAGAGGCTACCTTAAAAATGGAAGAGAAAGTAGGTCGGGAAATAACGAAGATGTATGCTGGTATAAGAATAGTTTACGCTTACAATATAGGATTTAAGATAAAAAATGTAGGGACAGTAGAACTCTATGATATAAAGGTCTATGAAGAGGGAACTCTTAAGGCAAGTTATAGTTCTCTAAAACCGGGAGAGGAAGTAGAGAAATTTACGGCACTAACAGTCGGCAAAACCCTTTATGTAACTGCAAAATATGCAGATGATAAGCAGATTATAGTACAGGCGCCAATTCAAAGGCTTGGGGTAGAGATAGAGGAGAATGGCATAACTGCTATAGGAAACACAACTTCGTTGAGTATACCCGTATATAATTTACCTGCAGAGTCGGAGCAAAGCGTGGTGACGCAATGAAAAGGAAGGCTTTATTATTATTAATATTAATATCTGCATTTATTCTTCTGATTGATATAGTTGGAGCTCAGCGAGCTATGTTAGCGTATTATGATTCTGGAACGCCTACTATTCCACGATATAGAACATGGGATGGTTCTTCTTGGTCAGCTGAACTTTCTGCAAACGATGTGGGTGGAACCATTGAGTGGATAGTATTGAAGGCATGTCCAAAGAGAAATGAATATATCTTAGGAACACTCGATGCTAATGGCCATGTGAATGTTCAGGTATGGCAAAATGGAGTATGGAGCAGTGTTTTGGAAGTTACCACAGGAATAGGTACTACATATGATGCTTATAGGGGTTTTGATATAGCCTATGAGCAATCTTCAGGAGATGCGATTATAGTATATAACGATGGAACTACAACACCAAAATATAGAATATGGAATGGCACAGCATGGAGTGCTGAAGCGAGCGTTTCTGTTATAGGCACAGGTATACCAGTGTGGATCGTTTTAGCCTCTAATCCAAAATCCGATGAGATAATATTGGCTACTGTTGATACAAACGATGATATATATGCCCAAGTATGGAGCGGTTCTGCTTGGGGCAATGCCCAGTTGATGGAGACTAATACAGAATCCTATGCATATCAGGGCGTAGACGTGGCTTATGAGTACGGCACTGGCAGGGCACTTGTAGTTTGGTCTGATGACGCAGATGACAACCCCCAGTATAGAATATGGGATGGTACATCATGGAGTGCTGAAGGGCTTGCGAACGATGTCGGACCTTCTACAATTCGATGGGTGAAACTTGCTTCTGATCCCTCTTCTAACCAGATACTTCTTGGCACCCTTGATGGAGGTAGGGACGTGAACGTACAGGTTTGGAGCGGCTCTGCTTGGGGCAGTGTTTTTGAGGTAACGGCTGGAGCTGAGACTAATGTACATAGAGCCTTCGATGTAGCTTGGGAGAATTCAACGGGTGTGGGCATGGTTTCATATGGGGAAAGTATCGATACACCAAGATACAGAACATGCTCTGGAACAAATTGTTTTAATGGGATATGGAGTGCAGAGCTAAGCGCTAATGATGTTAATCCGGGTGCAGGTGACCCAGAGTGGATTAGGCTTGAGCCGGATGTAAACTCGAATAATATATTTTTAATGCACGCAGATGATGCCAACGATATAGGTGTGCAGCGATGGGATACAAGCATCTTCACCGATGCAACAAACGTGGAGTTATCATCGCGAAATAATTTTGAGGCTTTTGACATAGCATGGAAGCAGGATATAACTCCGCCTACGATAACTATAATCGCTCCAGGCGATGGAGCAAATGTAAGTGGCTTGGTTTATATAAACGCTTCTATTTTTGATGTTAAATCCGGGATAAACTCCTCGTTGGTATTTGCTAATGTCTCAAACTCAACCGACTCTTTCACCTATTCCATGAGTTTATATCAAGGAGATATCTACAATGGAAACTGGTCGGTACTCTGGGATACCACCGCTCTTGCAGATGGTTACTATAACATTACTGTAAATGCTACCGACAACTCCCAGAATTCCAATGTCTCTGCATATATTACGGTGTATATCGACAACACTCCTCCGAGTGTAACAAATATAAATCCTCCAGATGGTACCATAGTAAGCAGTATTCAGGAAATAAATGCGACAGTAGTAGATAATTATGTCGGAGTAAGCACAGTATATGCAGTTGTTTCAAACACTACCTATAGTGCAATTTATACAATGACTTTAAAAACAGGCAATGTTTGGAACTATAGCACATGGAACACATCAGAGTTGGTTGATGGAAGGTATAATATAACAATAAATGCGAGTGATATTCTGGGGAATTACAACGATACGGAATATGTAACTGTAGTGGTGGACAACTATAAGCCTATAGTAACCTTGGTTTCTCCTACTCCTTCCAATAACTCTATTTTAGATACTAGCTGGCTTTATATTAACGTAACCCTAAACGAAGAGGGTAGCGTTGCCTTACTTGAATTAAACGGAGTAAATTACACGATGAATCAAAGCACAACAACTAATTTCTGGGCCAATTTATCCCTTACAAGTCTTTATGGCATTTATTATGCTGGAAACTATACCTTTAAAGTATATGCAAACGACACAGCAAATAATTGGAATGTAAGTGAAACAAGAACAATAACAGTAAAAGGAAGGATAGATGTTGAAGGTATAACAAGTCTTGCACCGAGCAACATAACTACTCCTTCCTATAATGTAACTATGTTGAAGTTCAACTTAACTGCAAAAGGCGAGAACATAAGTATTTCTTCACTGAGAGTGAAGAAAACAGGAAACTATCCTTATACTTTTGTAAATGTCTCAGTATACTGGGATACTCTTGGAAATACGATCTCAAGCTCCAATACTTCCTTACAAGCAGATGATGTACTGCTAGCAGGTCCGGTTTCCTTTGCTTCCAATGAATACGCCACAATGTTTCCTAACTTAATGGTGAATGTGACTAGTCCAGTAACATTAATTATAGTGTATGATGTTGGTAAGATAGAGTAAACTTTATTAAAGTTGAAAAATAAAAAAAGTGAGCGGATAAATATATGATGATTAGGATAATCATTACCTTAATTATTCTAATTTATGCCTCAATTTTAGACTGGAAGTATCGTGAGATAGATGACAAGTCTTGGATTACTCCTTTATTATTAGGGATATTTTTTCTTTTTTATGACTATTATAGATTCAAAACCATGGCTTTGATGAAAACCTACTTTTTTTCGATTGCGATAGCTTTTATTCTTGCAGTTTTTCTGTATTACTCTGGTTTGATGGGAGGAGGAGATGGGAAAATTCTTATAGGAATAGCTTCTATGTTTCCCTATTTCCCATACGAAACCTTCTCCATATTTCCTTTATTTGTATTAAGCGTTTTTTCAAACGCCATAGTAGTCTCTTTGATTATTCCTTTGATATTCTTTTTCTATAATTTGAGAAGAAGAGTCAAACCAACAAATTTAAAAGAATTTTGTATGCTTTTTTTAGGATATAAGAAAAAAATCAAGTATATGAGAGAATTTGAGGTAATAATGGACAAAATCTTTATAAGAGCCAAAGATATAGATATGTATTTAGATTCTAAGGGAAAGGAAAAAGTAACCGGAGATGAAGAAGTATGGGTAACTCCGGCTTTACCCTTTGTAATTCCGATTACCATAGGATTTTTAATATCTTTAAAATACGGAGATTTAATAAGCTGTATAGTGGTGAAACTCTATGAATAAAGCTTTACATGTTGTGATATCGTCAATTTTGATATTTTTTATAATACTTGTAACTACAATGGCTACCTATTTCTGGGGCTTACCTGTTATTGAAAAATCAAAGGACGCAGCGATTTTTGAAGCAATGAAAACAAATATGAATAGCTTGAGTGAGACGATAAAAATAGTATCAAGAGAAGGAGAAAATTCAAGAAGAATCTTCATAATACATATACCCAAGGGGAGGCTTTATTTCAATGATACGAGCGAGCTAATTTATTATGAGCTTGATACCAAAGCCAATATAGCTGAACCAGACTCGCAGGTATATGAAGGCAACCTCTTGATTTGCGGAGAAAAATCTCCACATGGTGGAGTGATTGCCAAGATAATAATAAATTGCTCTTCTTTGAACATAGATTTAATAAACAGCTTTTCTCTTGGAAAAGGTTATTTCAATCTTTCAATAGAGAATGAAGGAGTTAATCAGAGCAAAGTGATGTTAGAGGTGGTGGTTTGAATACAATAACTTTTTTAATGCTTGTGCTTTTGGGAATATCCTTAGTTTCCCTGAGTTTTTTTGTTTTTGAAAATTTAAAGGAGTCTCAAGCAAAGGTTTCTGCGAGAGAGTCTCTAAATGAAATTACTTCTTATGTTGCTAGTGTTGTAGTAGATGCCTACGAGCAAGCAAATAAAAACTTTTTTACATCAGAGACTCAGCCGGTTGTAAATATCTCTATAAATCTTCCAAGGAAAGTAGGAGGAAAAAGGTACTATGTAAAGTTAGAAGGAGATAATATGACAGTAGTTGGCAATTTTGCAACGACAAACATATCTTCAGGCATTGAAAAAATTTTTGCAGAAACGGCAGATGGAGTAGTTCAATCCTATTCTTTCTTGCCCTATAATCTCACGGGAGGAGGGGAGATAGATAGTTTTGGAACAGCGCATTATGTTCAAATTTTTAGATTTAATGACACGTTGGTAGTGATTATTACGTAGTAACAGTTAAGAATCTTAAAAAACATTATAATTCATGGTTAAAATGAAGTTGAGAAGAATAAGAAAGGAAAAGCCGGCTAAAATTATGGGTGAGAAAAGCATAGTAGGTTTAGATATAGTTTATCCCGTCATACCACCTTATGCTTTTGCAAACATAAAGTATGTTGAAGAGGAGAAAAATCTTGTTTATTTTGTTATCGAACCCACGCTTGCCGAGAGCGAAAAGAGAATACTAAAAAAGATCGAGAACATCATGATCGAGATACTTGATGTAAATTTTTTTGGCATTAGAAAAAAAGGCAAGGCAAAGGAGTACATGGAGCACAAGATCGAGGAGATAATAAGGGAGTATGAAATAGAGGTTCCAGAAAAAAGCAAAGGCAAAATTAAATATTATATCATAAGGGATTTTGTTGGTTTTGGAAAGATAGATGTTCTGATGAACGACCCGAACCTTGAGGATATCTCATGTGATGGTGTAGGAATTCCAATATACGTTGTGCATAGAAATTACTGTCTCTTATACACATCTCCGAGCCCACGAGACTAGGCATGATCTCGTATGCCGTCTTCTGCTTGAAAAA
>CBFDVL010000008.1:0-24465 GCA_965613365.1 uncultured archaeon
AATTTAAGTATCTTTTTCTTTTTCAACAATAACCATTTACTGTCTTTCTCTGAAACAATTAAAGGAGTATACATTTTGAACACCGGAGAAGGGATTTAATCCCTCCTCATATTTAAATTTTGCGGTTTTATTCTTCTTAAAAATTTTATTCGAGGTTTTATTGTCTGTCCATTTACTGGGGAAGTTTGGTTTATATTGAAGTAGAGGAAAATGAGAGTGATTTATGTTTAGTTTAGTAGTGGTTTTTGGAGCACCTTAAGTATATAATTCTTCATGAGATAGGTCATATAGGCAAAACTAGTCTATTTAAAAAGCTTGCAAGCTATTTAAGTTCTTTTATCAAAAATTGAAGCAAACAACTTTGCTGAAAAATATTTTACTCCAGAAGAAATAAAAGAAATAAAAGCAGAACTATGGGATTTCTTCATAAGAGGAAGAATTAGATAGGGGCGTGCTGGGAGTAACCCGCCTTCTGTTCTTCGAGTATCCTTACGGATACTCAAATGACACCATTCGTCTAAGCGCCCTACCACCTGCCTCCCGCGGAACTCATTGGCAGTTGTTTGGGCTTGCACCCCCGGGGATGGCTCGTTTCACTTCCTCTGAAGGCTCTCAGGCTTTCGCCATCATAGATTATCACCTTCAAAGGAATGTCGTTTCTGCTCCAGGGCCGTGCCTCTCGGCACCTCCCTTTCGGGAGCCGGGCTCCGCACGGTGGGCGGTGTTTCCTCCCTTTTCTTTCCTCCAAAGAGGAAAGAAAAGAGTGAGGTGTCCTCCAGCTCGCCCCTAAACTATATAAAAACGCTAACATTTTAATATTTTCTTATGCTCCACATAATCTTGGCAGAGTCCCCTTTAGAGCTAATACCAAAATCCATATTAAAACACAAGGTAATAAGAAAATACGCAAAGAAACGAGGAAAAAAGCCAGAGGAATGTCTTCTTGATTCTAATTTTCACCATGTGGCGATGAAAAGTCTCGAAGATTTTAACAGAAGAGGGAGACCCGACATAGTACATGTAACTCTGCTTTATTTATTAAGCTCGATTCCAAATAAAGAGGACAAACTTAGAGTTTATGTCCATACTCTGAATGATGAAGTAATATTCATCGAGCCAGAAACAAGGCTTCCAAGAAGCTACAACAGGTTTATTGGGCTCATAGAGCAGGTTATGGTTGAGGGTAAAACTCCAAATAATTTGTTATTCAAGGAAGATATTGATATAAAGGAGCTTATAAGCAGGATAAATCCTGATTGTATTATTCTCATGGATGAAAAAGGAGAAAATGACTTAAAATTTCTAATATCAGCATTAAAAAAAGCCAACCCTTGCATTATAATAGGTGCTTTTCCCCATGGCAAATTTAAGAAAAGTTATGAGTTTGCTGATAAAAGAATAAGCCTTTATAGAGAAGCCTTAGATACCTTAGCTGTAGCTGGCAAAGTGCTATGCTTATATGAATCAGTCCTCTGATAAATCTTCTCCTCCAAAAAATACATCCTGGGCTTTTGCATATATGTCTGCCATTCCTTCTCCAGTCTCTGCAGAGGTTGGTATAAGAGGCTTAAAAGCATCTATTATTTCTAAGGCTCTGAAAAACTCTATGCTCAAATTTGTATACAGCGAGCTTCTCTCAATCAAGGCTTCATAAAGCTCGTTTGCATCCTCGCTCCACTCCAAGATTCTTTCCTTCTCATCAAGAGTTATTAAATCCACCTTTGTCAGAACATGAACAGTTGGCAACTCTAACCTGAATTGTGCAGACAAGCTTTGCATAAGCAAAGCGACATAACCTTGAGGAGTTTTTGCAAGATGTGGGTCAAACAAATAGAAAAGCATAGATTTCTCTTCGCCTAAAGCTTTTATTACGATGTTGCTCGCCTCTCTCAAAGTAAAAAGCTCCATTTGCCCGGGGGTATCAACTATAAAGTAATCTGTTACATAATCCTTCATCGCTTCTATAACGTTCTTTATTTTTAAAGCAAGTAAGTCAGCGGCTATTATCTGCGCACCATTCGGTCCAACGCCATAATCATGCATTATTTCAGAGGTGTTAATCCATTCTCTGACATCTATGTCGGGAGCGTAAGGTAGCCACTCCGCTCCAGGATCGAGATTTATTGTAACTGCATCAAAACCATTAAGCTGCATCCAGTTTTTGAAGGCAGAGGTTAAAGCGCTTTTTCCACAGCCGGCATTACCTATGAAATAAATAATTGGCATGTCATACTTGCGATTTTTTAACATTCAAAAATTAGTAGCGGGGGCTGGATTTGAACCAGCGCTCTCCGGGTTATGAGCCCGGCGGGATCGACCTGGCTACCCCACCCCGCTATGCGGTTTCTATTTTCTATGTTTTATAAAAGACTTTTCCCCAGAGGAAATAATATTGTACTAACCTTTGAAGGGCTTTCTCCCTTCTCTCAAAATCCAAGGTTCTAAGGGATTAATGATTTTTGCAAAAGAAAAGTCCTTATGTTTAAAGTGGTCATACTAGACAAAATGCATTCTTTAACTATACTAAAATCAAGTTCTGTTTCAAAGTCATCGATAAGCATTTTCCTTGCATCATCACTACTCCCGACCTTCTAAGAACTTCCAATATCTCTGCAACTTGATATACGCTCATGGCAATTCGTATATTTCTGTTTTTAAGCATTTCTTCTAGAAAACTCTTAGATTTTTCATGCAATTTCCAAAGGTTCTACAAAAGCAAAATGCCGGATATTTGTGTCAATTTAGTACATAACAACTATGCATCCTCTATAATCTCCGCCCTCATCATATCCTCAACTTTGACTTTCTCTCTCACCTTCTTAGGTAGATAAATTTTTCCTGCTATTATTTTGCCTTCATTTTTCCCACAATAATTACAAAATTATTCAAACTCGATGGTGGCGGGGGGCTTATCTGTTATATCATAGAGAACTCTAGTTACCTCAGGTATTTCTCTTGTAATCCTCTTCATTATCGTTTTAAGAACATTCCAAGGAACTTCCATAGCGGTAGCGGTCATGGCATCTATGCTTTCCACCACTCTTACTGCTATGGTATAGCCGTAATCTCTTATGTCTCCTTTAACACCTACGGTTTTTTCTTCGAGTAAAACAGCAAAAGCTTGCCATGGTTTAAGATTAGCCTTCTCAATTTCTTCTTCAACTATTGCATTTGCCTCTTTGACTATTCTGATTTTCTCGGGCGTTACTTCTCCTATCACCCTTACAGCTAAACCAGGACCAGGGAAAGGCATTCTTTCTGATATACTTTTTGGCAAGCCAAGTTCTCTTGCAACCTTTCTTACCTCATCTTTATATAAGTCCCTTAGGGGCTCCACAAGTATTAAAATCATGCCCGAGGGTAAGCCAGCGACATTGTGGTGACTCTTAATTCCTCCCTCGCTCTCTATCCAATCTGGTGCTATTGTTCCCTGAACCAAGAACTTGGCATTCTCTTTAATCGCCACTTCTTCAAAAACCCTGATAAAAAGCTCTCCTATTATTTTTCTTTTCTTTTCAGGGTCTTTAACGCCTTTCAAAGCGTTAAAAAATTTCTCTTTCGCATCTATCGCTACAAGATTCATTCCAAGCTCGTCTCTGAAAGTTTTGATTATCGTTTCCTCCTCGCCCTTTCTCATGAAACCGTGATTGACGAAAACGGCAACCAAATTCTCACCTAAAGCTTTATGCGCTAATACTGCAGCTACCGAACTATCTACGCCACCAGATAAAGCTATTATAGCTTTCTCATCTCCAACTCGCTTTTTTATTTCTTCTATTGCTTGAGATATAAACTTCTTTGGTTCAAACATTTTTCTTCCTCAACGCCGCTCCTACAAAGGCTTTAAATACTGGCGCTGGTCTTAGAGGTCTTGACTTAAACTCTGGATGAAACTGAGTTGCAAGGAAATGGAAGTGTGCAGGTAACTCTAAAATCTCCATTCTTCTTCCGTCCTCGCTTTTTCCGGAAAACTTCATGCCATGTTTCTCCAAGGTTTCAATATACTTGGGGTTAACCTCATATCTATGCCTATGCCTTTCACCGATTTTTGTTTTTCCATAGATTTTGTATGCAAGCGTGTCTTGCTCGATTATTATTGGAAGCTCTCCCAAACGCATTGTGCCACCGAGTTGAAAAACTTCGCGTTGCTCTGGTAATAGGTCTATGACCGGATGAGAAGTATTTTCATCAATCTCGCTACTATTCGCGTTTTTAAGTCCAACAACATTTCTTGCAAACTCAACAACGGCAAGCTGGAACCCAAAGCATATTCCCAAGAATGGTATGTCATTTTCTCTAGCATACCTTATCGCGAGAATTTTGCCCTCTGCGCCACGAGAGCCAAAACCTCCGGGAACAAGAATACCGTGAGCTTTTTTCAAAGCCTCAACTTTTTCTTCGTCGTTTTCTAAATCAGTAGCCTCAACCCAGAGGAAGTCGACCTTGGCTGAGAATGCCCATCCTCCATGTTTTAATGCTTCTACAATACTTATATAAGAATCTCGAAGCTCTGTATATTTTCCTACTATAGCAATGGTAACATTTTCCTTTGGATTCTTTATTTTTTCAATAAATCTAGTCCATTCTCTTAAATCATGCTTTTTCTCTCTGAGGTTGAGCTTTCCTAAGATATTGTCTCCTAAACCCTGAGCTTCCATTACTAAAGGAACTTCATAAACATTCTCAACATCATGATTGCTTATCACATCAAGCTTACTTACATCACAAAAAAGAGCTATTTTGGCTTTTGTTTCGTCAAGCAAAGGTTTCTCGGTTCTGCATATTATTATATCTGGCTGGATTCCTATGCTTCTAAGCTCCTTAACGCTATGTTGGGTAGGCTTTGTTTTTTGCTCGCCCACAGCTTTTAGTGTTGGAACGAGGGTTACATGAACAAAGAGAACGTTTTCTTTACCAATCTCTCTTCTCATTTGCCGCATGGCTTCGTAGAAAGGCATGCCCTCAATGTCTCCAACCGTTCCGCCTATCTCAACGAGTAGAACCTCTGGGTCATTAATCTTCGCTATCCGATAAACCTGCCTTTTTATCTCGTCTGTAACATGAGGTATTATTTGCACGGTTTGACCAAGATACTCGCCCTTCCTCTCCTTATCAAGAACACTTAGATAGATTTTACCAGTGGTAATATTATGTTCCCTTGTTAGCTCCACGTCAAGAAATCTTTCGTAGTGTCCGAAGTCAAGATCCGCCTCGTAGCCATCTTTTGTTACCCATACCTCGCCATGCTGGTAGGGATTCATCAATCCGGGATCAACATTTAGATAGGGGTCTATCTTGCAGATATCAACCCTAATTCCTCTCGAAGCGAGAATTTTTCCTATTGCTGCGGTAGAAACACCTTTACCCAAGCCAGAAAGCACGCCTCCAGTAACTATAATAAACTTGGTCATATCCTCACCTAAAGCTTCTCCTCTCTCAAATCTATAATATCCTCAAGCTCAGGACCTGTAGAAATTAAAGTTACTGGAGTTGAAAGCTCCTTCTCAACTTTTTCAACGAATTCCTTAGCCTTGTCTGAAAGTTTGTCATAACTTTTAACCCCTCTGCAGTTTTTATCTACGTAGTCCATGCAGGTTATTGCCACTTGCGAAGCCGAGTTAATCATCGTTGCATATTTAGCAAGCTCAAAGTCAAATAAACCAGTTCTCCTTCTCCTCCCAGTTACAGTACCATATTCAACTATGCCAAGCTTTTCTGCTTCTTCCCGTGAAATCTCTGTGGGAAATGGACCAGAGCCTACACGAGAGGGGAAGGACTTAAAAACCACTATAACCTCTTTAACTTTTCTTGGACCTACGCCAACATCCACAGCTGCTGTGCCGGCGGTTGTGTCCTTAGAGGTGACATAAGGATAAGTGCCATAGTAAAGGCTTAAACCAAAACCTTGACTTCCCTCTATAAAAATTTTCTTTCCTTGGGATATGCTTTGGTTGATTTCTAAGGGTACATCTACTAAGTAAGGTTCAAGTTCTTTAATTTCCTTCGCAAGCTTTAGCGTTCTTTTGGCTCTCTCCATATTCGCGGGACCGCAACCTGTGCCCGTGCTTCCTATTCTCCGGGATAAATGAACCGAGCTCGTATCTTCCTTTATATGTTTTTCCTCAATCACTCCACATCTATAATCAACACCTATCCTTTTCTCCAACCCAAGTTCCTCTATCTCCTTCAGTAAAACTTCGGGATTTATAAGCACACCTGCGCCTATTAAAAGTCTTGCCTTCTCATAGACAAAGCCTGAAGGAGCTAATCTTACTCCATATTTTTTACCCTTATAGGTTACGGTATGCCCAGCATTTGGTCCTACCCCTGCTCTCGCTATTATGTCGGGCTTATCGTGTAGGCAAAGATAGCTTACAATCTTACCTTTACCTTCATCTCCCCACTGACCACCAACAATAACTACTACCATGATTAATTCCTCCAAAAACAGTAACATAAATTTATATCTTTTAGTTTAAAAGGTTATCGTATAAATGTACTGACCTACTCCACAGTCACAGACTTCGCTAAAGCTGGCTTTAGGGGTCCTTAATTTTTTCTAAAATTGAACATATCTAATAATTTTCTTTGTTCTTCTGTAAGAATAAGCTCTTTATTTCTCTGTTTTGGATAGATTTCTGCATCTTTCTAGAATTTCTTCCTAACGCTTGTAGCTATACCAATTTTCAAATCTCTTTCTTCCAATTCCTTAATCAATTCTTTTGCATTAAATAGATATACATGAGATATAACCCACGGTCTTTTTTTACCTATGGAAGATTGTGGTTGAGAAACTTCACCTGTCATAACTAAATAATAGTCAGGTATAGCATTTTTGTTTATATCCAGAATATATTCATTCTTCCCATACCATTTTATGTTTACACTTTTGCCTTTAAGCTTACCATATTTAAAATATCCATCTATACCTCTAGTAACTGCAGACTTTTCTAGCTCTATCCCAAAAATAAGAGAGGCTATGAATTCGCCAACATGTCCACGCTCTGTAGGTCTGTTTATTATTTTTGAAATCTCGGCATCTACTATGTTCTTATATTTAATCAATTTTGCAAGATTTTCAAGGGTTTTAGAGTAATCTGATTCTATATTTCCTCTCTGAACTTTTTTCTTTGAATCTACAGCGTTCCCTCCAACAGAAATTATCCCAACGATGTCCTTGACCATTTTCATAATTTATTACTCCACGGTCACAGACTTCGCCAAGGCCCTTGGCTTGTCAACATTTCTGCCAAGCTCAACCGCCTTATGATACGCAAGCAATTGATATGCTGGAGCAAAAATTAAAGGAGATAGCAGCTCATTGCATTTGGGCAATGTTATGTTAAAATCGCAATTTTCAAGTGGCATGCCCATGGTAAAAGCGAGAACTTCTCCATTCCTTGCCTTCACTTCCTGAATGTTGCTTTTTATTCTTGTTCTGTTTTTCCCCTCTGCTGGAATTAAAGCTATGGTATGCATGTCTTTGTCTATTAATGATATAGTTCCATGCTTGAGCAAGCCAGCACTCATGCCTTCTGCATGAAGATAAGTTATTTCCTTGAATTTTAAAGCTCCTTCTAAAGCGCTTGGGAAGTTTATCCCTCTGCCTATGAAAAGATAATTTTTAACTTTTAATTCCTTAGCGACTTTTTTAATCTCAGAATCAAGCTTTAAAACCTCTTTGATATACTCAGGCAAGAGATAAAGCTCCTTCTCTATTTCCTCGGTCTTATTACCTTGCATCTTCGCAAGCTCTATTGCCACCCTGAGAAGAATCACAAGCTGAGAAACAAAAGTCTTAGTAGCACAAACCGCGATCTCTATCCCCGAAGCTTGTAGAATTACATGCTCAGCTATCCTCGTTGCGGTAGAACCAATAACATTTACTATGCTTGCTACTTTTGCACCTTTCCTCTTAGCTTGCCTCATTGCCAAAAGAGTATCATAGGTTTCGCCAGACTGAGTTACCCCCACAACAAGAGTTTTCTCATCGACCACGCCCTTCTCGATAAGCTCGGAGGAATCAATGGCAATGACAAGCTTATTGCAAAGCTTAGCAAACCAGTATTCTGCTATCATGCAGGCGTGCAAGCTTGTTCCTGCTCCAGTAAGATAAACGGTATTTGCATTTTTAATCATTTCCGCAAGCTTTTTGATATCCTCTGGATAAACATTTAAAGCTTGAGTTATTGCTTGGGGCTCTTCATAAATTTCCTTCAACATGAAATGAGGATAACCTTGTTTTTCGGCAACTTCTAAACTCCACTCTACGATTATGGGCTCTTTCTTCACTTCTTTGCCTGTAGCAATCTCCTTAACAACATAACCATTGCTTGTTACTATGGCATATTCGCCATCGTCTAAGGGTAAAGCCTTTTTTGTAAATTTGAGGAAAGAGGCTATATCAGAGCCTATGAACATCTCGTTTTTCCCTATACCGAGAATAAGCGGGCTCTCATTTCTCGCACATATTATTTTATCTGGCTCTTTATTTGAGATTATAGCCAAAGCATAGGTTCCTTTTACCTTGCTTAAGGCTTTTCTTACCGCATTTTCTAAGCTTGAGTCATTATCCTTTATTTCCTCTATTAAATGAACTATGCATTCAGTATCTGTATCAGAGGTAAAAGCATGATTTTTCTCAAGTTTTTTTCTAAGCTCTTCAAAGTTTGAGATTATACCATTATGCACAAGAGCTATCGATTTCTTGCAATCTAAGTGGGGGTGAGCATTTTTTTTCTCTACTCCGCCATGGGTTGCCCATCTTGTATGCCCTATTCCCAAGCTTCCGAGAAGTTTCACTTCCTTTATATCTCCAATCATTCCGACCTCTTTAATCAAATTTATCTCATTTTTATTAGATATCGTAGCTATTCCCCAAGAGTCATAGCCTCTATACTCAAGGTTTTTAAGGCACTCATGAATAACCTTGGAAGCTTCCCTATAGCCTATGTAACCAACGATTCCGCACATTTATTTTCCCTCTAAGAAGCTTTTTAATTCTCGGGTTAGAATCTCCATAACTTTTTTGCCATCGACTTTACCTCTAACCTCTTTCATTACCACGCCCATTAGAGGCTTAGCTGAATACATGCCCTTCTCAAATACGAAATCTTTTCTCTCATTTAAAATTTTTCTAATTAGCTTGGAGATTTCTTCCTCGCTCATTGTGGTTATCTCGATTTCAAACTTGCCCGTTTCAATGACCTTTATCAAAACCTCGGGAATCGCCTCCTTGGCAATCTTTCCTTTCTCCACAAATCTTAAGACCCGAGTAAGGTCTTCATAGGATAACCTCTCTACTTCATAACCTTCTCTTTTTAATTCTTTAAGAGTTGATACAAGTGTAGAAGCAATTATTTTTGGAGAGAGTTTCATTCTTTTAGCAAGAAATTCAAAGAAATCGCTATGCTCAGACCTTGCTATTTGATAGGCAAGCTCCTTACTTAGACCGTATTCTTTTATAAATCTTTCTGTTTTCTCCTCGAAGAGTTCTGGTAGTGAAGCTTTTATTCTCTCTATCCTTTTTTTATCAATAACTATTGGTGGAATGTCTGTTTCTGGATACATTCTTGCCGCTCCGGGTAAAGGTCTCATATATGCTGTTGAGCCGTCTTGCTTAGCTACTCTTGTTTCTTCTGGCACGCCTTCAAAAGCCAATCTTGCTCTTTTAAGCACAGCATTTAAAGCTTTTTTTGCTTTTTCTTCCTTAGCTACAACAAGAACAAAAGCATCTTCTTTTCCCAAGTCGAGCTCTTCGCTTACTTTTTCGACTTCCTCCTTCGAAATCCCATAAGCTGGGAGCTCATCGCTATGAAAGATTCCTCCTACACCGCTCGCTACCTTTGCATATGCAGCAAACTCTGGTCCAAGCTTATTTTTAAGCAAACCTTTAAATCCTCTCAGCCTTAACGCAAAGACCTTGCGAACTTTTTTTATTATCTTACAAGCCGTATTTTCGAATAAATGTGAAACCTCTACTATGCTTGGGTCTACCTTAGCTTTTCTCTTTTTAAGCTCTTCTTTAATTTTGATTAGTTTCCTTTGCCTTTCAGCTTCGATTTGGATTATTTTTGGTATGAGATTTAGGTCCTGCACTCCTTTAATTTCTACCCTCGCTCCTCCTTCTATTGAAACATTGATATCCTGCCTTATTGTTCCTATTCCTCTCTTTACCTTACCAGTAGCCCTGAGAATCTCTCCTATTTTTAAAGCAACTTCTCTTGCTTGCTCTGGAGTTTTGATATCTGGTGCGGTAGAAATCTCAACTAAGGGAATGCCCAATCTATCTAAGCGATACACGACCTTTCTTCCTTCTTCATTTATTTTCCTTGCAGCCTCCTCTTCCAAGCAAATGGTAGGGATTCCAACTCTGCCTTCTTTTGTATCTACATAACCATCCATAGCGATTATAGCGGTTCTTTGAAAACCACTTGTATTTGAGCCATCTATAACAAGCTTACGCATAAAATGTAGCTCGTCTACTATATTTGCATTTAGAAGCAAAGCGATTTCTAAGGCTATGTCTATTGCTTCTTTATTTGGAATGTGGGGTGGTTCTTCATCAGTCTCTACAAGGCAAACGTTTTCGTTGTAAATCTCGTACTCGTAATATTTCCCTTTCAAAAACTCTTCTAAAGCTGCTCTATCTATCTCTCCAAGCTCGCTCTGAGTAGGTCTCAACCTTCTGATAATCCTAAGCTCAGGTTTATCTTCTCGTAACTCAGAAGGACAGTTGCAAAATAGCTTGTTTGTATTAAGCTGTTGGTGAATTTCAAAGCCTATCTTCATAATTGGAAAAATTATTAGGCGGAGTATTAAAAGCTTATCCAAATATTTCTTTGAATTTTTTAATGTTCTCGGCACTTCCAAAAAGCAAAAGAATGGAATTTGGTTCTATGATTTCCTCTCCTTTTGGAAGCTTTACGAGCTTTGAATCTGTCTGAATCCCTATCACTATACATCCTGTTTCTTCCCTTATTCTCGAATCCTTAAGAGTCTTGCCAACAAGAGGAGAAGTCTCGCTCACGACGTATTTATACAGAGCGCTCCCCTCGGGAAGTTTTATTGGTTCCTCCACCGCCTTTGCATATTCTGGAGCAAGTATAACTCTGGCAAGCATTTCTCCGGCAATCGTTGAGAGACAAAAAACATAATTTGCCCCTGCCTTGTAGGCTTTATCCACGTTGTCTTTGGAGTTTATTCTTGAATAGATTATTAGCGTGGGGTTTAGCTTTCTTGCTATTAATGTGGTGTATATATTCTTTATGTCTTCATCCAAGCATGTTAGCAATAGAAGAGCTTTTTCTACTCCCGCCTCTATTAGAGTTTTCTCCCGGGTGGCATCTCCTATCACATACCTTAGGTTAGAATCCTTAAAATTTTTCTCCTCTATATCAACTACCACAAAGGGTATTCCCAATCTTTTAAGCTGCTTGGCTACTACTCTACCTACATCCCCATATCCTATCAATATCACATCGCTCATGCTATTAGCCTCTCAAGCTCTTCTAAATTCTTCATCTCGCCTATCGTAATTATTGTTGAGTTTTCTTCTATAATCTCATCTGGAGATGGGTTTAGCTTTAGCTCGTCTTTCTTTTTTATCCCTACCACAATACATCCAGTCTCTCTTATTCCTGCTTCCTCTATGCTTTTGCCTATGATTTTGCTTTTTGGCTCTATTTTAAAACTTGCTATTTTAATGTCTTTGAAAAATTCTACCACGCCAAAAATACTCTTCAGTACATAATTGCTTGTCTCTCTCCCCATCGTCGCTCCCAGCAAATTCTTTGGGCTAACCACCTGTGATGCGCCTGCATACTTAAAGAACTTCGCCTTTGTCAAATCTTCGGTAACGACTATTATCTTCTTACCGAAAGATCGCGCAATTAAAGCTATGTTTGCATTTTTCTCGTCTGTGCTGTTAGCTATTATTAGCTTAGCTACTCTCGCATTTGCATTTTCCAATGTGCTCTCAGCCTCAAGATCGCCAAATAATGTAGGATACCCCCTATCATAAACTTTTCTTGCAATTTCTGGTCTATCTTCTATTATCAAAAAGGGGATACGGAATTTTGTAAGTATATCAATAAAGCTTTCAACTATTTCACTATATCCGCATATTACTATATGGTCCCTAAGTTTTTTCGGAGCTTTCTCAGGAAGTTTTAATAAAATATTCTCCTTAAGATAAGGAATCACTATCAAAGTAGCTATCCCATAGATTATGGCTATTCCAGAAAACTGCACAAAAATAGAAAGAATTTGTAAGGGGGGTTGTCGATATTGGAGATATGAAAAACCTTCACCAAGCGTTGTTAATGTTGAAATGGTCCAAAAAATGGCATCTAGAAATGTTAATGTTTTACCTTCGTAAATCTGCATAAGAAGCTTAAATAGTGAAGAGTAAACAAAAATCGCCACCAATATGACGAGTACAATTTGATACTGTCTCTTCATAATAGTATTTTTGGGGACATGATATAATAACCTTTATGTTTCATCTTTTATAACTTTGCAAGCAATTTTAGCCTGTTTATAGTTTCCTGCCCCCACAGAAATATGGGATAGGCGGTTTTATTTTGATATAGTGGCTCATCCTTTGGCAGATTAGCCTTTTTCATCGCTTTTTCAAAGTCTCTTGTTTTGGGAACGGGTGAATACTCCGAAAGCATGACCTTTATCCCAAGATTTTTCACAAACTTTATACTCTCCTCAACCTCTTCTGGCTTTTGCTCAGGATGTCCCATCATCACATAGGCAGTAATCCTTTGCTTGTCAACTCCGAGTTTAATTAAAGTTTTCACGGCCTTAACAAGCTCCTGATTTGTAACCTTATCACCAGTTTTCTTCCTCCACTCGCCTATTGCGCTTTCAAATCCAAAGAAAAATGTTTTAAAACCTGCTTTTAACATTTCCTTTGCTATTTCTTCGTTGAAGAATCTTGCATTCAGTGCATTTGGAGTATGGAAATTAAAGAAATTTCCAAAATGCTTTTGAACCTCTCTTAAAAATGGAATAAGAATCTCTTCTGACTTATAAAGTAGAGCGTCATCGTAAAAAGCTATGTTTTTAATACCTCTCGAAGCGAAGTATTTCAGCTCTCTTAGGACTTTACCGATAGGTAAAGATCTAAAATTTTTATACAATGCAAAGCTTGCGCAATAGCTACACCTGAAAGGACAGCCCTTGGTTAGCCTTATTACTCCATAATCAAGTTTTTTGTAGGCTTGCCATAAAGGGAAGGCGAAATTATTAATTTTGACTTTTAACAAGCTTTCAAGTTGGGCATCGTTTTCTATAACATAATCTGCTCCCAAGCTTTTGGCATGCTCTGGGCAAAGAGTAGCATATATTCCGCCTATTGCTATTTTAGCCTCTGGATGCAAAGTTCTAATATGCCTTATCACCTCTTCTATCCCCTTATACCAGTAGGTCATTGTGCTTCCTATCAAAACATAGTCGAGTTCATCGATGCTCTGCAAAAAATCCTGAAAATTTTTCGCCGGCACTCCAAACCTTTTATAATACCTCAATATACTTTCAAATTCTTTTGGCTTTTCTATTCTTTGCTCGGGAAACTTTCCTCTACCATAGCTATCTCTCCTGATTTTCTCTTCAAGAAAATCGAAAAAATATAATTTGAAAGCTCCACTTTCTTTGAGAATGCCACCTACATTAATTAATCCAAGAGGTTTCATCCAGAAATCATAGGCTGTGAAGTCATAGATTGGTGGGTTTACAAGTAAGAGTTTTGGCATGGGCATTTTTTATATCAGAAAATTATCAACCTCTGTTCTTTCTGTTATTTCGCCTGCGATATTTCTAAGCATTTCTCTTTTGATTTCTTCTAAATCAGAAAAATGGGCTAAGACGTGCATTAACTTTACATATGCTACCTCTGGCAACATATCCTCCCCGGGAATTACTCCTCTTGCGAGAAGCTCTCTACCAGTTGAATATACATTCATATTCACTCTGCCATATATTGTTTGAGTGGTCATAACTACGGGTATTCCTTCTTCATAGGCTCTCTCTATGCTTGGTAAAAGATTCGTTGGAACATGCCCCAAACCCGTGCCTTCTATCACTATGCCCTTGTAATTATCAACCACATAGTCAAAGTATTCCTTATCTATGCCG
The DNA here is from genome assembly GCA_965613365.1 of uncultured archaeon. Lineage (GTDB taxonomy): Archaea > Hydrothermarchaeota > Hydrothermarchaeia > Hydrothermarchaeales > CAZSVW01 > CBFDVL01. The sequence continues at coordinate 14,146 of CBFDVL010000008.1, forward strand.
GGATATATCTTAATTAACGCTACTTTTTCTTCTAACTTATCATCAACGAAAACTTCCTCTTCTTTTCTTTTCCTATATTTCTGAAAAACTTTGATTTTATTTTCTCTTATCTCGCCTATCGGTTTTGCGTTTATGCTACGAAAAGCGTCTCTCCTCGAGGAGTGCATCTTCCTTACCTTTACTCCACGATGAATTAGACAATAATCATCGCTTGTGGAGCCATGCATTATTACCACTACCTCGCCTATGTCTGAGCATGCAACTCTAACACTTGAAACAAGATTCATGCTGGCATCTGAAGAGGGTCTGTCAGAAGAGCGTTGCGCTCCAACTAAAACAACTGGCTTGTAAAGGTTTTTAAGCATAAAGCTTAGAGCAGCGGAGGTATAAGCTAAGGTATCAGTGCCGTGAGCAACAACTATGCCAGAGACTCCGGAGTTAAGCTCCTTTGCTATGGCTTTTGCTATTTCTTTCCAATGCGTTGGAGTCATGTTCTCGCTGAGTATGTTGAATAGCAAATTTGTTCTTATGTTTGCTATATCCTCAAGCTCTGGTATGGCATTTACAAGTTCTTCTGTAGAAAAAGAAGGATGCACCGCTCCGGTTTTATAGTCTATCTTAGAGGCTATGGTTCCGCCGGTTCCAAGTATTGTAACCGTGGGCTTTTCTTTGCTGAAGCTTACCTTTCTTTCTTCTATCTTCGCTCCTGCTCTTTCGTAGGGTATTCTTTCTATTGTTGCGTTTTCTATGTTTATCCCTATGTTATAGCCATTGTCAAGCTTTATAACCACGTGCTTCTCATCTCCAAGCTCGCTTCTTGGCATTAAGAATCCTTCATAACTTCTGCCTTCTTTGGTGATCCTTACTCTATCCCCTATGCTTATTCCTTTGAGAAATTCTCTTGCTTTACCCCTATACATAGCTCTTCAGCCTTTTTTATAAGGTTCTCTTTGTTTTTTTCTATTTTTTCCATCCTTTTTTTAAGCTTGGCATTAAGCTTTGCAAGGGTTTCTTTTCTTGCAGAGAGCATTCTCTTAACTTCTCTTGAAGAAGGCCCTCCCCTTACTCTTCTTAACTCGACAGCTTCTTCTGGGGTCAAAGCTTTGCCTTTCTTCTTTTTATAAAGTTCAAAGAGTGAGCTTAAGTTGCCAGCGGAAATTGAGGAAGCAACTATTCTATGAGCCTCTCTGAACGATATTGCTTCCTCTATGACAAGAAAATCTGCGAGATCTGTAGCTAATATAAGCTCATCGCAAGCTCTTCTCATTTTTTCTTTGTTTATCTTTATTGTGCTTATTATTTTATTTAGCAAAGACAAAGAAGTATTTGCTATCTCCAAGGAATCTGCAATAATTGGCGAAAGTTCCTGAAAATCGCGGTTATAACTCTGAGGAAGAGCTTTAATCAAAGATAGTGCTGACGTTAAATTTCCTATTACTTTGCTTGTTCTTGCACGCATTATCTCGAGAGCGTCGGGATTCTTCTTTTGAGGCATTATGCTTGAGGTAGAGCTTAGCTCGTCACTAAGCTCAATAAAATTAAACTCTTGAGATGACCATAATATAAGCTCCTCGCAAATCCTGCTCACATTAACCATGAGTATAGCCAAGCATGAAGCTAACTCGAGCATGTAGTCTCTCGCTGAGACGGCGTCCATGGAATTCTCTATAACATCGCTAAAACCAAGAAGCTTCGTTGTTAGCTCTCTGCTTATATCAAAGCTTGTCGTAGCAAGAGCACAAGCTCCAAGAGGGTTTTTGTTGGTTCTTTCGTAAACCTGAGAAAGCCTGTGAAAGTCTCTTATAAACATATCAACATAAGATAAAAAGTGATGCGCTAAGGTAGTGGGTTGAGCTCTCTGTAGATGAGTATAGCCCGGCATGACCGTATTAACATTGTCTTCGCATAGCTTGAGCAAGGCTCCTATTAACTTTAAAACTAATTTAGAAACCTCATTTATCTCCTCTCTAATCCAGAGCCTCAAATCGCAAGCTACTTGGTCATTTCTTGACCTTGCTACATGGAGTTTGCCACCCGCTTCTCCAGCCTTTTCAATAAGCTTCTTCTCTATCGCCATGTGTATATCTTCGAGTCTTGGGTCTAAGTCCAAAGCTTCTATACCTCTATCTAAAATTTCGAGTAAACCATTGATTATCTTGCTTGCATCTTCCTTGGAAATTATCTTTGCCTCAAGTAACATTATGGCATGTGCAATACTTCCAAGAATGTCAAACAGAAAAATTTTCCTGTCAAATTCGAGAGAAGAAGTATATTCCGCAAAGGTTATGTCTACCTTTTCTCCAAGTCTTCCTTTTCTGAGCATTTTAATGCCTCCTATTTGAGAATTTGCAGAGCAAATTCTCGAGAAGGTAGGCCTTCCCTTGCTCCAACCTTTGATATGCAGAGGGAGGCTACTCTGTTACCTATCTTTCCACACTCGTATAAATCCTTTCCCTCAAGCAAGCCAAACAAAAACCCTGCTGCAAAGGCATCTCCAGCTCCAGTGGTATCGATTACTTGAGTAGGGAAAGCTTTAACCTTAAGTTTTTCTTTTTTACTTGCGATATAGCATCCTTCTTCCCCAAGAGTTATCGCAATGACTTTTGCTCCTGCTCTTAAAAGCTCCCCTGCTCCCTCTTCATAGTTTTTTCCAGTTAAAAGCTTTATTTCTCTTTTGTTGAGGAAAACTACGTAACTTTTACTTAGAATTTCTTTAACAAAAGCCAAACCTTTGCTTGTGTATAACTCTCCGGGGGCAAAACTTATCTTAACATTTCCTAGCTCCTCTACAAGCTTTTTCTGCTCCTCAATTGAGGTGCCTCCCACAAAAGAGGAGAGATGTAAAATCTCAGCTTTCTTAGCATAGCTGAGCCTTTCTTCATCGATGCTAAGGAAGTCGTTGGCTCCAGGATAAACATATAACGCTCTTTCTCCCGAGCTATCAACAAAGCACAGGGCAAAACCTGTTTTATCGTTAAATTTTCTTATCCCAGCGATATCCACTTTTTCCTTCTCAAAATCTCTTAGCATTTCTTTTCCTTCTTCATCGTTGCCAATGTTGCCTATGAACCCTACGCGCTTGCCAAGTCTCGCAAGGGCTACTATGGTATTGGCTGCAGAACCTCCGAAGCTTTTTTTCATGCTCAAAATAAAAGTTTCCTCTCCACCCTTAGCTATCCTCTCAACCTTGTAAATTATATCAACGTTTAAGGCACCTACACCTATAACATGGAAAATAAAGAATCACCTCATATAACTCAACTTCTCAGCTTCTCTTAGTTCTTGCTTTCTCAAAAACCTTTCATATACCTCATTAATCTCCTTCATTCCTGTAGGTCTGACTTTTTTCATGGCCTCGCTAAAATGCTTAGCAGTTACCTTTTTATTTTCTATGTCTCCTTCCTTAAGAGCTTCTCTCAAAGCAAGCATGCCAGCTTCTCTGCATAAAGCTTCTATGTCTGCACCGACGTAATTCTCGGTTTCCTTTGCAAGTTTCTTTAAATCTACATCCTCAGCTAAGGGCATGTTTCTGGCGTGAATTTTGAATATCTCTTCTCTTGCCTTCTCATCGGGAACGGGGACAAGTAAAAGTCTATCAAACCTACCTGGACGGAGCATAGCTGGGTCAAGTAGGTCAGGTCTATTCGTAGCAGCTATTACCACGATGTTGTGAAGCTCTTCTATACCATCAAGTTCTGTTAACAGCTGATTCAACACGCGCTCTCCTACTCTTGCTCCAACTTCCATTCCGCGCGTTGACGAAATTGAATCAATTTCGTCGAAAAATATTATGCATGGTGCAGCTTGTCTTGCCTTTTTGAATATTTCTCTTATTGCTCTCTCGCTCTCGCCTACCCACTTGCTTAAAACCTCAGGTCCTTTGACGGAGATGAAGTTTGCCTCGCTTTCATTGGCTACCGCTTTTGCTAGGAGTGTTTTTCCGCAACCAGGAGGTCCAAATATAAGTATCCCCTTTGGAGGTCTTATTCCTATCTTCTGGAATGCCTTTGGATACTTCAAAGGCCATTCCACGGCTTCTCTTAACTCTTGCTTCGCTTGCTCTAAGCCACCTATGTCTTCCCATTTAACGTTTGGTACTTCAATAAAAACTTCGCGCATGGCAGAGGGCTGAATTTCTCTTAAGGCGTCCATGAAGTCTTTCATTTTGACCTCAAGCTTATCCAGAACCTCGGGTGGTATAACCTCTGCTTCGAGGTCTATCTCGGGTAAAACTCTTCGCAAAGCGCGCATCGCAGCTTCTTTGCAGAGGGCTTCTAAATCAGCGCCGACAAACCCATGGGTTATGTCTGCAAGTTTGTCTAAGTCTACATCCTCAGCAAGAGGCATGCCACGGGTATGAATTTGCAAAATCTCTTTTCTTGCGTTTCTATCTGGCACGCCGATTTCTATCTCTCTGTCAAATCTGCCAGGTCTTCTTAAAGCCGGGTCCAATGCATTAGGTCTATTGGTTGCTCCGATTACTACTACTTGCCCTCTTGAAGCCAAACCATCCATCAGTGCAAGCAACTGAGCTACAACGCGCTTCTCAACCTCTCCGCTTACCTCCTCGCGTTTGGGAGCTATCGCATCTATCTCATCGATGAAGATTATAGAGGGAGAGTTTTCCTCTGCTTCCTTGAAAACCCTTCTCAAGTTCTCCTCGCTCTCGCCATAGAATTTGCTCATTATCTCGGGTCCATTAACAGAAATAAAGTAAGCATTGGTTTCATTGGCTACAGCTTTAGCTATGAGCGTTTTTCCGCAACCGGGAGGACCATGTAGTAACACGCCCTTAGGTGGTTCTATTCCAAGTTTTTCAAAAAGCTCCGGATGTTTTAAAGGTAGTTCTATCATTTCTCTTATTTTTTGAACTTCGTTTTTCAAACCACCTATGTCTTCATATGCAATTGTGGGTATTCCCTTCCTTACCCTCGAAGGTTCTTCTCTTACAATTATCTTTGTTATGTCCGAGATTCTTACTATGCCTTTCGGAACGGTTTGTACGACGATAAAAGGTAAAGTAGTGCCGAGTACTCCTACGACTATTTTATCTCCAGCATTAACCGCTCTTCCGATTAGCCTTCTCTTAACAAAATCTCCAAATCCTGCTGAAAACCTTATGCTCTGAGTAGGTGCGAGTATAACCTTTTTAGCATCCATAACCTTTGCCTTCCTAACTCTCACCCTATCCCCTAAGGAAACCTCTATGTTTTGCCTTAATATGCCGTCCATTCTGATTATTCCGAGACCTTCGTCTTCTGAATAGGCTCGCCATACTATTGCTCCCGTAGACTTTTTTCTTCCTATTATCTCAACTATGTCTCCAGTGGTAATACCCAAAGCATCTCTGCTTCTGGTATCTAATCTAACTATGCCTCTTCCCACATCATTCTGCATAGCCTCTGCAACCTTAAGCTCTATTTCCTTTGTATTTCCCATACTCAGCATACTCAGCCCTTAGCTACTTTTAAACCTTTCAGCTATTTTAACGTATCTCTCAAGTTCCTCCTTGGACATGGGTTTTATTTTTTTGATAGCCTCCTCAAGATGTCTCTTCTCTATTTTAAGTTTTTTCTTAATTTCCCCCTTATCTATCTTGCCCCCGCTTTGCACATACTCTCTTATTGCAAGCATTGTAGCTTCATTGCATACCGCAGCTATGTCAGCACCGGTATAATTTTCTGTTTTCTTTGCAAGCTCCTCTATGTTTACATCTTCAGCGAGGGGTTTGCCTCTGAGATGAATCTTAAATATCTCTTCCCTTGCTTTTGAATCTGGTGGCGGTATATAAACAAGCCTATCAAATCTACCTGGGCGAAGCAAAGCTGGGTCTATTATGTCTGGTCTATTCGTAGCAGCAATTACTACCACACCCTGAAGCTCCTCTAAACCGTCGAGCTCTGTTAATATTTGACTCACCACTCTCTCGGTTACATGCGAATCAAATCCGCTTCCCCTTGTGGGAGCTATCGCATCTATCTCGTCGAGGAATATTATGCATGGTGCAGCTTGTCTTGCCTTTCTGAAGGTTTCTCTCACCGCCTTTTCACTCTCGCCTACCCACTTGCTTAAAAATTCAGGTCCTTTGACGGAGATGAAGTTTGCCTCGCTTTCATTGGCTACCGCTTTTGCTAGGAGTGTTTTTCCAGTGCCCGGAGGACCATAGAGCAATATGCCTTTTGGAGGTTGTGCATTCATGTGAGCAAATAACTCCGGGTATTTCAAAGGCCATTCCACGGCTTCTCTTAACTCTTGCTTCGCTTGCTCTAAGCCACCTATGTCTTCCCATTTAACGTTTGGTACTTCAATAAAAACTTCGCGCATGGCAGAGGGCTGAATTTCTCTTAAGGCGTCCATGAAGTCTTTCATTTTGACCTCAAGCTTATCCAGAACCTCGGGTGGTATAACCTCTGCTTCGAGGTCTATCTCGGGTAAAACTCTTCGCAAAGCGCGCATCGCAGCTTCTTTGCAGAGGGCTTCTAAATCAGCGCCGACAAACCCATGGGTTATGTCTGCAAGTTTGTCTAAGTCTACATCCTCAGCAAGAGGCATGCCACGGGTATGAATTTGCAAAATCTCTTTTCTTGCGTTTCTATCTGGCACGCCGATTTCTATCTCTCTGTCAAATCTGCCAGGTCTTCTTAAAGCCGGGTCCAATGCATTAGGTCTATTGGTTGCTCCGATTACTACTACTTGCCCTCTTGAAGCCAAACCATCCATCAGTGCAAGCAACTGAGCTACAACGCGCTTCTCAACCTCTCCGCTTACCTCCTCGCGTTTGGGAGCTATCGCATCTATCTCATCGATGAAGATTATAGAGGGAGAGTTTTCCTCTGCTTCCTTGAAAACCCTTCTCAAGTTCTCCTCGCTCTCGCCATAGAATTTGCTCATTATCTCGGGTCCATTAACAGAAATAAAGTAAGCATTGGTTTCATTGGCTACAGCTTTAGCTATGAGCGTTTTTCCGCAACCGGGAGGACCATGTAGTAACACGCCCTTAGGTGGTTCTATTCCAAGTTTTTCAAAAAGCTCCGGATGTTTTAAAGGTAGTTCTATCATTTCTCTTATTTTTTGAACTTCGTTTTTCAAACCACCTATGTCTTCATAGGTAACGCGAGGAACTTTTCTAAGTACAACCTCCTTAGCAGGCTTACTACTGATATCTATCTCAGTATCATAGGTTATTATACCCGCATCGGCAGAAGGAGTTATATTTGTAACAACAAAAGTTATCTGCGGTAAGAACATTGAACTTATCGGAATTAAATCACCTTTTGTAACCACAAAATTCTCGAGGATTTTCTTTAGCTGAGAAGCGAATGCTGACAAATCAACACCGGGCACGGCTTCTGCAGGGGCTAACTTAACCTTCTTTGCAAGTTTAGCTTCGATCTTCCTTATTTTAACCTTATCATCTATGCCCACGCCAGCATTTTTTCTTATTATACCATCCATCCTTATTATCCCGAGACCTTCATCCTCGGGATAACCCCTCCATACCCTTGCTACAGTTCTCTTCTTTCCAAGAATTTCAATGACATCGCCAGAGCTAAGATTGAGTTTTTCCATTACCTTGCTCTCTACTCTGGCTATGCCTCTCCCAACATCTCCTGCTCTTGCTTCACCTACTTTTAGTTCTATCTCTTCCATGCTTTCACCCTTCTGATTTTTTGATTTACAATCAAAAAATCAAAAAGAAAAAGATTATTCAACCTTGATTATGGTTCCCTCTTCGACTTCGACCTTTGGCAATCTTATTTCAAGTATTCCGTTTTTGTATGTAGCCTTTGCCTTCTCTGGAGAAACCTCGTACGGTAGTGTTATAGTTCTGTAGAACCTTCCGACTTTTCTCTCTCTTCTTATGTATCCTCTCTTTTTCTCCTCTTCCTCTCTGCTCTCACTTGCGGAGATTTCCAAGGTGTTGTCATAGACGTTCACCTTTATGTTTTCTTTTTCAACGCCTGGAATCTCCGCTGTAACTATTATCTCCTTGTCGGTCTCTTGGATGTCAACGAAAGGCTCTCTTATGTCCGCGTAGCTAATCACTGGTCTCTCCCATAGTTCGCCAAAGATGCGATTGAGCCTTCTTTCAAGCCTTCTTAACTCTTCAAATGGATCTCTCCACATAGCCTACACCTCCTTTATTCAACCTTAATATTTACTCCCCTTTCTTTGGGAGCTTCCTTGAGTTTGACTTTAATCTCGAGTACGCCGTTGTTATAATTGGCTTTTGCGGTATTTGGGTCTATTTTTACCTCGAGTGGGAATTCCTTGTAGTACTTCCTCTGAGCTGTCTCTGCCCTCACCGTAACGCTATCCTCTGTCGCGCTGATTTTTATGTCTTCTTTGCTTACCCCCGGCATTTCGGCAGTGATTATAAGTTCATTTTTATCCTTGTCTATCATTACTTCAGCAAAAGGCTCTCTTGCACCTTTGATAAGCTCTCCCGTAGGAGTTGGCTTGATATTTCCAAAGGTTTTTATCTCGGGCTCGCCGCCTGGACCTATATTAATCGAGAAACCGTAAAATAGCGGCTCACCCGGTTTAGAGGTAAGCGCTTCCTCGAACATTTTCTCGAACATCTTCTCAATTTCCTCAAATTCCTTAAAGAAATCATCAAACCATCTTCTTCTCCTCATTATATCACCCCCTAATTAATTCTTGTTGGATAACGATTAAAAGAATTTTAGTAACAAAAGGTAAGAAAAATTTTATAATGAAGGTTTCTGTTTTAACCTATCTATCAAAAAGCAAGCGTTATACGTTACATTAATACCATGCTCCTCACAGAATTTTATAGCTTTCTCAGATTCTGAGCCTGGCTGCATCCATACTCTTTTGATTCCAAGGTCTTTACATTCTTCCACGATTTTTTCTGTAACCTTAGGTGGGACCACGGTTATAACGAGCTCTGGCTTCTCTGGCAATGATTTTAAGTTTGGATAGCATTTCTCCCCTTCGATCTCATTATACTTTGGATTTATCGCATAGACTTTATGACCAGAGAACTTTAGACCTTTGTATATCTTGTATCCCCACTTTTCTTTATTGGCCGAAACTCCTACTACTGCTATCATGGCTATCACACTCGGTAAAATTCTTTTTCGATTTCTATTATTTCCTCCACGCTCATATATAGCGATTCCTCAATTTTAAGTCCCTCTTCTATTAACTTTAAAACTTTTAATTTTTCCTCTGGTAGCTTATAACCGTTGTAGTCGGGGCTAAATAAAGGAATATAAAATCCATCTTTCAGATAAGAAGGATTTCGCATGTGATCGAAGCAGAGCCTTGTATTTGCATTTAGGTTATTCACCATGATTTTTAACTCTTTTAATATTTCATGAGGTGAAAGAAGCTCAAACCTTCCTTCTCTCCACTCATTATATAAGGGCGTGCCTACTCTAGGAACAAGTGGTCTAAGCCTTATAAAATCTGGCTGAATTTCATTTAAAACTCTTGCAGAATTTTTCGCGTGGTTCTTAGACCATTTTTTGCCTCCAAGACCTGGCATAACATATAAAGAAAGTTCAATTCCCACTTCCTTAGCTTTTTTGCAAGCTGAAACAATTTCACCGCTGGTTATTCCCTTATCCATGTATCTTAAAACTTCGTCGTCTCCACTTTCCATGCCGACGTGTAGCCTACTAAGCCCCGCTTTTCTTAACTTTGCTAATTCTTCCTCAGATTTTAGAAATATGCTTTTTACCCTTGCATAGCTTGTAATTCTCTCTACGTTTGGCAACGCTTGCCTTAAATATCTTAGAATCTCAAGTAATTTATGAGAGGGCATGACCAAAGAGTCTGCGTCCTGTAAAAACACTGCTTTAACTTTATTTCCAAGTTTGGACTTTATCAAATCGATTTCCCTTTTAACCTCTTCTATACTTCTGATTTGGAATTTCCTTCGCGCATAGGGCGAACCGTAGCAAAACTTGCATTTATTCCATGGACAATTACGAGTAACCCTAAGAAGCAGGCTTTCTCCCTCGCTTGGAGGTCTTATAGGTCCTGTTTCGATTAGCATTTTAACCCACTTTAAAATGCCCCCACCGGGCTTCCGGCAAAGAGTTAAAATCCTCTTTTTAAATTTTTTTTGTAAAAAAAGATTTTCTGAAACATGATTTTTACGTTTCACATGGGTAGGTGTCCTCTTTATATACTTCCCCATCTCTTTACCATTGAAAATATGAACCGCAAAGTTTCCTGCCTCCATATCCGCAATTGGATACACGCCGAGCCACCTCTACGTATATACAATCAAATTACCTGTCTCTTATACACATCTCCGAGCCCACGAGACTAGGCATGATCTCGTAT
>CBFDVL010000009.1:0-24089 GCA_965613365.1 uncultured archaeon
TTCAAGCAGAAGACGGCATACGAGATCATGCCTAGTCTCGTGGGCTCGGAGATGTGTATAAGAGACAGCTCCAGATTATTATGAAGTCTACTCTTCTTTGATTTTTCTTAGTCCTAAGTTGAATACTCAAGATGCTATTCTTTTAACAACCTCCATATTTCAGGAAATTAACTATTTTGTAACCCTAGATTCCGACTTAATAATTAATAAAATTGGGAAAAAGGCTTAAAGAAGCTTATAATATGGAAGTAATAAACCCTCAGAAAGCAATTCAAATAATTAAAGAGATAACTTAATACTTTACTAAAATCGGTTTTAAACCTTCCTCCCCTTACAGAAGTATGCGATACTACGCATTTTCTCAATTTTTTCAAGTTGAAAACCTGCGTTTTCATACATTTTTTTTAAGTCTTCGAAGGAGAAGATGTGGACGAAAATTTTGAGAATTTTCAAACTTGGAGTTATTGTTAATAGAACTCCATTTTTTTTAAGCAAAGTATAAAATATCTCCATGGCCTTTTCTGGTTCTGGTAGATAGTATAAGGAGCCAGCACTTATCACGGTGTCGAAAACTTCCTTTTTAAATGGGGCATGCATGCAATCTGCTAAGATTAGCTCACCTTTATATCTCGCTCTTCTAAGCATTTTCAAGTTTATATCTATACCAACAGCCTTTTCAAAGGTTCCAGTGGTATAGCCCGTGCCAACGCCAACGTCGAGTATTCTATCTCCTTCTATTTCTCTTATTAACTTGGCTCTCATCTCCTTTGTATAGATTTTTGGATTTATCTTATCATAAATTCCAGAGAGCATGCTGAACCATAAGCTGGCTTTCTTCTGACCAACGAGAATCATTTTCTTCTCCTCTTCTCAAAGACCCTTGCTACATAAATACTAGTCTCGTATAAAGCTATTAGAGGCAAGGAAAGCAAAACTTGGCTAAAAGGCGTTGGATCAGCGGTGATTATAGCGGTTAATATGAAAATACCAACGATAACGTGCTTTCTTTTCTCCTTAAGCGTAGATGAACTAACATAACCATTTATAGAAAGCCAGGTTACTATCAAAGGAAGTTCAAAAACAAGGCTAAAAAGAATCAAAGAAATTATTATAAATGTAAGAAATTGTCTTATTGAAAAAAAAGGACTTATTCCAGATTCCAAAGGCAAAGAAGTTAAAATTCTCATAGCAGCAGGCATTAAAAGGAAATAGGAAAAGGAAAATCCAAAAATGAATAAAATAATGGCTGGAGGTATCCATATAATTCTAACCCTATATTTTCTCAGCAGGTAGAAGATAAAGACCATTAAAGTTATTAAAACAGCTAAGATAAGAGAAACCTGAATTTTTACCAGCAAATATTCCATTGGTGTAGTTACAATAAGTTTTGCTTGCTCTGGCAACATATCTTGCTTTATTCTCTCGATGATTCTATCACAGTAATACCATGCTATTGCGAAGTTAATAATGGTAATGACAATTAAGCTCAAAAGTTTCTTTCTACCATAATAGAGGATTTTACTCGCCTCTTCCATTAAAACTCCCTACTTATTACATAGTCTGCAATAAACTCAAGTTTTTTCTTTGCATCGCTCTCTCTTAAGACTTTTAAGTTATCTTTAGCTTTCTTTATAAAATATTTTGCTCTTTCGCTTGCGTATTTTAAGGAATTTGTGCTTTTAATTATTTTGAGTGCGGTTCTTATATCGTGAGACGAGCAGCTTCTGTCTTGAATTATTCTTTTGAGAGTTTCCTTATCTTTACCCTTGGCTTCCTTTATTGCGTGGAGAATAACGAAGGTGGGCTTACCTAAGCAAACATCTATTCCTATTGGCTTGCCAAGTTTTAACTCTCCTGCTATATCCAGAGCATCGTCGGTCATCTGAAACCCTATGCCGATCAGAAAACCAAACTTTGAAAGAGCTTCTATTTCATCTTCGCTACCCTCGCCTATTATGGCTCCGCATCTTGTACATGCTTCGAAAAGTGATGCGGTCTTTCTTTCTACTATTTCAAGATAAACCTCTTCTGTCATTTCAGTATCGCTTGTGTGCAAACTTTCGAGAATCTCGCCTTCAGCAAGCTCTATGCAAGCTTTTGATACAATTTTGCTAAGTTCTCGTATCGGATGTGAGCCTATTATGCCAAAGGCTTTTGAAAATAGCAAGTCTCCAGCAATTATCGCCACATCTTCTCCCCATTTATAATTCACGGTAGGCAAACCTCTGCGCATTGGGCTCCTGTCTATTATATCATCGTGGATTATCGTTGCGGTATGTATTAGCTCAAGAGCTATTGCAATTGGCAGCACTTCTTCTATGTTCTTTTTTTCTTCTCCAACAGCTTTATATGATAGAATTGTCAGGATAGGTCTTATTCTCTTTCCACGAGCAGTTAGCAAGTATCTGCCGGCATCATAGAGGGTTTCTGGACTTCCTCTTGGAATGGCTTCTCTTAGCAATTCATCAATGATTTTCATTTCACGCTCTAACTCTATTATCTCACTCCGACTCTTCATGTTTGGACTATAAAAAACTTAACCTATCTTTTAATTATTGCAATTGTTTTTTTCGAGAAGATGCCTATCTTTTTCTCTTCCTCTACAATCTCTATATTTAAACCTTTTGAGACAAGCTCTCGCACGATCTCAAGAGTGTGCTCTTTATCCAAACCTACTCTTTCTGCCAGAGTTTCCAGAGGTATTTTTTCTCCAGTCGGCATAATCTCTATTTCTAAGGCTACTTTTCTCAGATCCCCTTCGAGGTCTTTGACTATGGGGTTTTCTCCAACAATCATAGAATCCAATCTTGAGGTTACTCCATCGAGCTTATTTATTACAATGTCCAGCTTTCTGGAAATTTCAACAATTGCTTCATATAGCGGGTCTTCGTCTGGAGGTTCTTTAATAAGACTTATAAGCTCGTCGATTTTTTTAATAACAATCTCCTTTTCTTTTTCTTTCTCTTTCTCTTCTTCCTTTTTTTCCTTCTTCAAAATACCGAGGACTTCGTCTATTTCTATTTTTGCACTACCATATCTCTCCTTGTCTTTGTCCATTCTTAGGCACCTAATAATCCCTTGTTTTTATACCATTCGATGGCTTCTTTATGTAAAGCCTTATTAGGATATTTTTTCCATGCTTCTTTAACGTTTTCCTCGGTAACTAGTGCTGTAGGAGAAATTTCGCTTGCAATTTCAAGGGAAGAATAGCATAGATTGCATAGAGTAGCGGGATGTCCTTGAGAAATCTCAGTCAATAGTTTGACAGCGTTTAATTCAAAAGGGTCAAGATTTTTTGATTCTAATATCTTCTCATATTCTATTCCCTTGCTTACCGCTATTCCTCTCACAATATAGTCAACACATTCGATTGTAGAGAAGGGTCTGACATATTCCATAACCAACGCTCTTCTCAAAGCGGTATCATAATTTTCAAGCCAAGCATTTAACCTCTTTTCAAATCTCGGAACAGCAAGTATTAGAGCAGAGAAGGACCTTTCACCTGCATAATGCGGATTCGTGCAGTTAACAACAAAATCCAAAGCATCTTTACTGAAGTTTTCTCCCTGGTCAAAGATGCAGAATAGCTTTTTATTTTTTCTTGGTAGCGCTATTAGCAGTTTATTAAAGGCATCCATTATTTCCTTCTTATCTTTTCTAAGAGAAGCAGCAAAGTTTTTGTCTAAGTCCTCAAGTATAGAGAGACTAAGCTGCACTGCACTCTGGCGATATACTTGATTATACCAGTAAAGATAATTATCAGGGAGATTTTTTACAATGAAGTCTGCATTTTCACTTTTTCCAGAACCAGTAGGACCAATCATTATGCATAGACTCGATTGGTTATAGTTTATTGCTCTCATAATCCTTATCAAAGCCTTGGAATCTTTATTTATAAAAATAAAATCATCCACCAATTTGTCTTGAAAGGGATTAAATTTCATCCCATGGGCAGATAGAAATCTCTCAAATGGGTCGTCTAATGGCGAAGCTTTTTTTCTTTTTCTTTTCAAAATTATGTTTAGTAATCTTTCTATGTTTACCATAATTTTCTAATTAATAAAAAGCTTTAGAAACATTTAAAGCTTTGGTTGTCGAATATAATAACACCATGTTTCATATAGCAAACCCTGATGAGATAAAGTTTGGTGGAACAACAGACATCTATTTTAGAAGAGCTAAGGAAATTCTAGAAAAGAAGGGGATTAAAAAAAGAGTAGCGGCAGAGATAACCGCAAGTTCTCTTCCAGTCAAATACAAATGGGGTATTTTTGTAGGTTTGGAAGAGGTTATTGCTCTACTGAAAGGTTACGAAGTTGACGTTTATGCCATGCCAGAGGGAAGCATATTCTATCCCAAAGAGCCGGTAATCAGGATAGAGGGGGATTATAAAGAGTTCTGTGAGTTAGAAACTCCTTTACTTGGACTTATATGCCAAGCTTCAGGAATTGCAACAAAAACCGCGAGGTTAAAAAAACTTGCTGGAAAAAAGCTTATTCTAAGTTTTGGAATCAGAAGAATGCACCCTGCTATATCGCCAATGATAGATAGAAGTGCATACATAGGTGGGGCAGATGGCTTCTCTGGCATAGGGGCTGAAAAACTCATAGGAAAAAAAGCCTCTGGTACAATGCCTCATGCCCTGATTCTTACCGTTGGAGACCAGGTTAAAGCTTGGAAGTATTTCGATGAGGTCATTGAGGAAGATATTCCAAGGATAGCTCTCGTAGATACCTTCTGCGATGAGAAATTCGAAGCAATAGCAGCAGCTGAGAACATTAAAAATCTATTTGGAGTGAGATTAGATACTCCAAGTTCTAGGAGAGGAAGCATGGCGAGGATTATAGAGGAGGTAAGATGGGAGCTTGATATAAGAGGCTTTAGCAATGTCAAAATTTTTGTTTCCGGTGGAGTAGACGAGGAAGAAGTGGCGAGTTTAAATGCAGATGGTTTTGGAATAGGCACAGCAATAAGCAATGCAAAAACAATAGACTTTGCAATGGATATAGTTGAAATAGAGGGCAAGCCATTAGCGAAACGTGGTAAATTCAGCGGTAAGAAAGAAGTATATCGCTGTGAAAGCTGCTTGAGAGGAAAATGGACATATCACAAATTCGCGGGAGATATAACATGTGAATGCGGTAAAGAAATGAAACCTTTGCTTAGAAAATATATAGAAAAAGGAAAAATTATAGAAAAACTTCCAAGAGTTGATGAAATAAGAGAATACGTGTTAAATCAGTTGGAGAAGGTTGGTATATGAAGGAAGAAATAGGATTTGTCAAAGCCAATGTGCATAGATTTAAAATCTTGGAGTTTCTGAAAAAAGAGGATGCAAGCATAGAAAAAATCTCAAAAAAGCTGAGAATAAGGAAAAACGATGTTGAAAAAACATTAAAAGAGCTTGAAGATAAAAATTTGATATTCGGGGAGAAATCAATTTATAAAATAACAGATAGAGGGGAAAAAGTAATAAAAGAGGCTAAGATGAGGTAGAGGTTTGGGAAGAGAGGGAATAGCGTTTTTTTAACAACTCTCTTATCGTCCTGATTTTCTCTATTATACCTATTTTATTTTCCCATAGATAGTCCATTAAGTCTTTAATGCTCAGAATTCCAACAAATCTGCCATTGCTCACTACGGGTATGCGACGAATTTTGTTAACGCTCATTAAAATAAAAGCTTCCTTTATCTCGGTATTTTCATCTAAGATAAGGGGATTAGGTGACATTATATCTTCTACCCTGACATCATAACCCTTTTCATCGGCCACAACCTTGTTTATTATGTCCTTTGCCGTGACTATTCCAACTATATTTTCATTATCGTCTACCACTACTACATCTCCAGTAGCATGTTTCTTCATCATCTTAGCTACTTCTGCAATAGAATAATAGGATTTTGCAACTACAGCTTCCATCTATTAATATAATTTATCGCAAACTTTACTTAAGTCTTATGGCTTAATGTTAGCTTTTATAATATCTTGCATATGCTTTAAAGCCCATTCATGCTCTTCTTCACTAACAGAGGCAACGCAATCTCTGAGCACCGTAACTCCATAACCTCTGAACATCGCATCTGCTGCAGTATAAAGCACGCAAACGTTTGTTAAAACTCCAGTTAAAACGACTTCTTTGATATCCTTGCTTCTTAAAACCTCATCAAGTTTGGTTTTATAAAAGCCAGAGTACCTGGTTTTTTCTATGACGATGTCCTCCTCGCTCTTATCAAGTTCATCTATTATCTCAGCTCCTCTCGTTCCTTTAACGCAGTGCTCTCCCCATAACTTGAACTCTTCATCGCCTTTTTCATGAGCATCGCAAACAAAAATTATGGGGTAGCCTTTTTCTCTAAATTTTTTAATCTCTTGGTTTATTCTTGGGATTAGCTCCTTAGCCTTTGCCACAGGTAAAGCCCCATCTTCGTACACAAAATCCTTGAGCATGTCTATTATCAGCAAGGCTTTCATAAGACACCCCTCATTTTTTTGTTTTTTTGGCGATTTCCTTTAAAATTTCAGTCCTAGTTTTTCCCGTAGTTGGGATATTGAGGTTTTCTGCAATTTCTTTAAGTTCTTTCATATCGAGTTCGGTTTCAATTTCTTTTTTGGCTTTATTTATCTCGCTCTCAATATCCTTGGCAGCTTTCTTATATTCGGCAACCGCTTTACCCAAGGCTCTTGCCATCTCGGGAAGCTTCTGTGGACCAAACAAAAACAAAGCCAGTATTAAAATGACTATAAGCTCGGAGGAACCTATCATGATAAGAACAAAAAATATTAACAAAAAACAACAATTTTAACTCGTGCTGATTGATGATATCCACAAAGCAATAGAAGATAAAGCAAAGAAAAGTGGTAAAGTAGAGGAGATAGTAGTAGGGCTAAGCTATACGGGAGTTAAGCTTGAGAATGGGTGTGGAGTCGCCTACACTTTAAGGGAAGGTACATGCTGTTTTGTAGAAAACGCAGGTAGCTTAGCTGAGAAAAGTGTAACCGAGCTTGCCAAGCTTGCTATGGCTCCAGAACCTGTTAAAGCGAGCATAGGTGTAGCTACAATAAACGCCTTAATAGATGTTGAAGACTACGAAACTGGAAGCCCCTTGGATTACATTGAGATAACCAAAAACGATGTAGTTGGCATGGTGGGGTTTTTTGCTCCCCTGATCAAAGAGATAAGAGAAAAAGCCAAACAGCTTTACATTTTTGAGAGAAAAGAAATAGAGGGGGCATATCCCGACTGGGCAATTTATAAGCTTTTACCAGAGTGTGATATAGTTATAGTTACTGGAGTGGCGGTAATAAACAAAACCATAGATATGATTTTAAATTTAGCAAAATCGGCCAAAGAAGTATGCGTGCTTGGAGCATCTACTCCACTTTTATTCGAGGTATTTAAAAAATATGGAGTTACAATGCTTGGAGGTATAAAAATAGTAAATCCCAAGCAAGTAATGCGCATTATAAAAGAGGGAGGGGGTATTAGAAACTTTGGAAGCGCGGTAGAAAAAATAATAATTCGATAACTTTTTATTTTTTTTAGAAAAAATAAATAAATATGAAGATTCTTGTAACTACCGATGGTTCCGAAGCCTCCGAAAAAGCGATCGAATTTGCTTCCAAGCTTGCCAAAACCTGTAACTTTGAACTGGTGATAGTGCACGTGGTCCCCACGATATACGGAACAAAGGAGGATATTTTAATCCTGATAAAGGAAGAGGTAGGAAACCCGGAAAAGGTTGGTAAGAAATACTTAGCCAAAGGAAAGGAAATAGCACAGAGATATGGAGTAAAACCAGAAACAAAGCTTCTAAAAGGGAATGTGTTAGATGAGATATTGAAAGAAGCAGAGAAAGGTTATGATTTTGTTGTAGTGGGATATCACGGTAAGGGCAAGATAGATGAACTTCTCATGGGAAGCATATCCAATAGAATATTAAAGTTATCAAAAATCCCTGTGCTGATTGTTAGATAGAGAGGTGAGGAATTGGTATATGAAAATGAAATAGCAATAACTTGGACATTGGGCATAGGGATCTCAGCAATAATAGCAAGCTATTTATTGATTAGCGAGAAAACAAAACACTGGGATGATAAAAAAATTGCTATTTTCTCAACTCTTATAGCATTTTCTCTTATACTTTTGCTTGGTTCTATACTTAAGGTGAGATAAAAATGGAAATGGACCCTTTTATAATCGCAACCCTCATAGTAGGATTTTACATGGCATGGAACATAGGAGCAAACGATGTAGCCAATTCCATGGGGACTTCAGTAGGCTCAAAGGCATTAACCCTGAGAAAAGCGGTGATAATCGCAGGTATAATGGAGTTTTCGGGCGCTACTCTATTTGGGAAGCCGGTAACAGAAACGATAAGAAAGGGCATAGTAGACCCAACCTTAATTGGAAATCCAAAGATATTAGCTATAGGAGCTTTTTCAGCTTTGTTAGCCTCTGGCTTCTGGTTAACCATAGCTACGTGGGCAAAACTTCCAGTTTCTACCACACATTCCATAGTTGGGGGAATGGTAGGGTTTGGGATAGCCACGATAGGCTTTTCGGGGGTTTCATGGTATGTAATGTTTAAAATTGTCGCTAGCTGGATAATCTCTCCAATAGTTGGGGCGGTTGTGGCATATACTATTTTCAATTTATTAAGGAAGTTTTTGCTTGAGAAAGTAGATGATCTCAACAAAGTGGAGAGGGTTTTTGCATATTTTCAATTGTTGACCGCCGCCTATGTAGCTTTTGCTCACGGTTCAAATGATGTTGCAAATGCTATTGGTCCGGTAGCAACGGCATTGAGCGTTTCCAAAGGAGGCGAGGTCTCAACAAAGGTAGCTATTCCACCATGGCTTCTCGTATATGGAGGAGTGGGAATAGTAATAGGGCTTGCAACTTGGGGCTATAGAGTTATTGATACTATAGGTAAAAGAGTTACAGAAATAACCCCTACTCGTGGATTCTCAGCAGAGTTTGCAACCGCAAGCGTGGTTTTGGCGAATTCCTACATAGGTATGCCTATCTCCACAACTCATACACTTGTAGGCTCTGTCATAGGAGTGGGGTTTGCAAGGGGTATAGAGGCTCTAGATCTAAGAGTGATTTACAGAATAATATTGTCATGGATTGCAACAGTGCCCATAGCGGCATTTTTCTCCATAATAATATTTAAATTAATCATGCAAATCATATAATAGAATGAGGTGTA
This sequence comes from uncultured archaeon, assembly GCA_965613365.1. Lineage (GTDB taxonomy): Archaea > Hydrothermarchaeota > Hydrothermarchaeia > Hydrothermarchaeales > CAZSVW01 > CBFDVL01. Next base: position 9,214 of record CBFDVL010000009.1, read on the forward strand.
AAAAATATGAGGATGGGTAGAGGAGTAATGGATATATTTACGAAGCCTCCTTTTGAAATGCTCATGGTGCACGTAGATAGGGTGGTGGAAGGCGTAGATTTAATGAAGGATTCGATTGTTGCCTATTGCAACGGAGATTTTGAAAAGGCAGAGAAGTTGGCTGTTGAGGTTGTTATAAAGGAGAGAGAGGCGGATGAAATTAAAAATTTAATCAGAGAAAGCCTCCCGAGAAGTTTGTTTATGCCAGTGGAGAGGGGGGATTTTTTGGATTATGTAAAGGAGCAGGATTATATAATTGATAGAGCAGAGGAAGTAGTTCTTGCTCTACTGCTTAGAAACATAGAGATGCCAGCCTGTATAAAGGAGTCGATCAAAAACCTCACGAATAATGTTGTGGGGGTAGTGCAGCTTGTTCCAAAAACCTTGGGTAGCATGATAGAGCTCGTTAATTCTTCTTTCCTTAAAAGAAAAGAGGATAAAGTGCATGAGAACATAGCCAAGCTTGATAAGAAAGAGGATATAACAGCACATTTAGAGCTTGAGGTAATGAAATGTTTATTTGAATGGGAAAAGAGTTTTTCCTTTGGAGAGTTTTACATTTTGGTTGAGGTGGTAAAGCAGTTAGCTAAGATGGCAGACCACGCAGAGAATTGCGGCGACAGAATAAGATGTATGATAGCAAAACGACTTTAACTAAGCTTTTACAACCCTTCCCTTTGGCACCTCTTCCTTGAAAATCTCGGCAGAGAATCGGTATAACCTCGTGCCTTCATCAAACCAGCAATCTGGTGGTAAACCGGCTTTCATGCAGGTATAGCATAGAAACTCTTCTTTATCCCACCTTTGCTCTACTGGAACTTGGGGTAAAAGCAGTCCTCTGCGAAATCCTTTTTCAACAATTAGTCCATGTTTACCAATTTCTATTTTACCCAGGTATTCTCTAGGATTTTTTACAATTATTAACTCTGGTTTGGTTAAAACACTCACCTCAACCACTATATTTTCAAGCTCCTCGAGCTTTACTGGTGGAAATCTTGGGTCTTGGGTTGCAGCTGATATTGCCGATTTTACTGTAGCCTGAATTAATGGAAGGATGGGTTCTGGAAAACCTATGCAGCCTCGTAATTCATGCTTGGGATAGGTATTCAGAGTAACAAAGACCCCTCTCCTCTCATTAAGTTCTTCATCATCGGTTTTAACAGAAATGCCTTCACCTTTGAGATGGCTTTCTATCGCTCTTCTTGCAAGCCTTACGAGAAACTCCCCTTTTTTAATATCCATGTTTTTATTTTCTATAGACAAATATATATTTCTTTGGAGCTAAACTAGCTCTCTCAAGCACAAGACCACACGTCTTACACTTTTTTCCTAGAGGTACTTCCTCTCCAAATAGGTTTTTGACCTTAACTGTTTCTAACTCTCCTCCGCATATATAGCATTTAATGGCCTCTCTTCTACTTTTCCTTTTGAGCATATCTATTTTTATTTCGTTTATTTGAAAAGCAATTTTTCTTATTCTCTCATCAGATACAACATAGTATCTATCTATTCCTCTAAGCTCTTCAAGAACAAGCTTTTTAAGCAGTTTCTGCGAGCCTATTTCCCTATATTTTTTCAAAACTTTTATCAGAGCTTCTTTTATTTCTTTGTCTGGCGGGATTTTATACATTTTACCATCTCTCTTATTTTATTCCAGTGCGTTCCTTCCCAATAAATTTTTCCACATTTTTTGCATGCATATAGCTTAGGTATCTTTTGTAGTATTTTATTAGGCACTTTATTTTTGGCTTCTTCTTTACTAATTTCTGAGATCTCCCCTCCACATATCGGGCAAAGAGAATGCTCGGGAGTATCATAGATTTCTATTCCAAGCTCTTCGATAAGTTGTTTTAGCTGTGAGATTAGCTCCTCGCTATGAAGATAAACGCTTTTAACACCATATTTGCATGCCTTAGTATGTAATACTTTATCTCGCGTTAAGATTATTCTCTTTTCTTTTTCTGAAATTTTCAATATTTCTTCATCGGTTAGCTTGGCATAAATTACATTGTATCCACTCAACCTGAGCCATCTTGCAAGCTTGCCAAGCATACAATCTACGACAAAATGCATGGAAATGTATTTATAATTTCTAATTTAAAAAAATAAATCGGAGGTCTTTACGATGAAGGCAGAGGTCAAAGTAAAAGAGGCTATGACAAGAAAGGTCGAAACTGTAACCCCGGAGATGCCCGTTATTGAAGCTGCCAAAAAAATGGCAGATAAAAAAATAGGTAGCGTTGTGGTAGTAGATGATAAAGGCGTGCCGGTAGGTATAGTAACCGAGAGAGATGTACTTTATAACGTAGTAGCTAAGAATAGAATAGCAAGTGAGATAAAGGTTAAAGAAATAATGTCGTCTCCAATTAGATACGTCTCTCCAGAGACAAATATAATTGAGGCAAGCAAGATAATGGCTAAATATAATATAAGGAGACTTCCTGTAATTAAAGAAGGGAAGCTTGTTGGTATAATAACAAATAAAGATATAATTGCAATTTCTCCAAGCACGATAGAAATTTTAAAGGAGCTCTGCGAAATAAATGCAAGAGATGTCCAACAATCTTCACCACAAGAAGTACCTGAAGTTGGTACATGTGAAATTTGCGGGGATTATATGGTAAGGTTATATGAGGTAGAGGGGAAGTTTGTTTGTGAGAAATGCAAGGAGGACATGCTTGGTGAAGAATGACTTGCCAAAAGTTAAAGATGCAATGAGCAGAAATGTTTTTTTTCTAAGAGAGGACGACTTTGCAACAAAGGGAAGGGCGCTCTTCAGAAATTTTGAGTATAGAAGCATGCCGGTATTGGACGAGGATAATAAAGTGATTGGAATAGTCACAAGAGGGGACATATTAATCATAACTTCTACAAAATCTAATATTCCAGTTAGTGGGATTATGTCCACACCAAGGGTTTTGCTTACACCCGAGGAAGATTTACTCACAGCGGCAAAGAAAATGGTTGATGCAGATGTTTCAAGTGCATTGGTAGTAAAATCTACCACGGATAACACCTTAGTTGGAATAATAAGTTTGCACGATATTCTACCATTCTTAAGGGAAAAGAAAAGCAATAAGCTTGCAAGAGATATAATGACAACGGAAGTAGTAACCTGTAGTCCCAACGATGGAGTTGCAAAAGTATGGGACAAAATGGAAAAAACAAAATTTACTGGTTTACCAGTAGTTAAAAACGGAAAAGTAGTAGGAATTATAACCAGAAAGGACATAATAGATGCGGGATTTGTAAGAATAAGAAGAGAAGATGACAAAGGCAAAGTTAAAAATTCCCCAAAAATTGAGAAAATAATGAAAACTCCAGCTATATGCGTTTCACCGGATACCAGTATCAAGGAAATAATAGATATAATCCTAAAGCACAATATTGGAAGAGTCCCTGTAACAGAAAATAAAAAACTTATTGGTATAATTGATAGGGAGGATATTGTTAGGGCTTTCTTATAAATTTTTAGGAGGAAAGATATGAGAGACAGGAGATTTTTAGATAAAACAAGCTTTACTCAGGCTTGGGAGAGAGGCAGAGAAGAATTTAAAACAAAAATAAGCGGGCACGAAGGTTCTGTTATGTTGATAGCAACGAGAAAGGTTATTACCATACCTCCAACGATGAGCATAAAAGGTGCAGCAGATACGATGACGAGATACCATGTAAGAAGGCTACCAGTTGTTGACCCGGGTACAAATAGGCTTCTTGGCATCGTAGGGAGTAGCGACATAATAGAGTTCCTTGGAGGAGGAGAGAAGTATCAAATAATAAAAAACAAGCATAAAGGTAATTTTCTTGCAGCAATAAACGACTCGGTAAAGGAGATAATGGTTACAGATGTCTTAACATTGTCTGTGGAAGGAAGCATCCTCGAAGCATTAGAAAAAATATTGAGCACAAGAGTAGGCGGATTAGTTATAATCGATGATGATGAAAGAGTAAGAGGGATAGTTACAGAAAGAGATTTTGTTTTTATGCTTGCTGACAAAATAACAAACAAAAAAGCAGAAGAATACATGACTACCAAAGTGATTACTGCCTCTCCCGGAATGACGCTCGGAGATGCGGCAAAGATAATGGTGAGAAACAGTTTTAGAAGACTTCCCGTTGTTAGAGATGAAGAACTCGTTGGAATGTTGACAACAAGAGATATAATAAATTTCATCGGAAGAAACGAGGTTTTTGATAAAATTGTTGAGAATAGAGTTGAAGAGGTTTTAAAGACAAAAGTAGGGGAGATAATGAAAAAAGAAGTAGCCAAGATAACAAAGGACGTTGACCTTGGGGAGGTTGCCAAGATCATGGAAGATAAAGGAGTAGGAACGGTTTGCATAGTTGAGGATGGCAGGCTAATAGGCATTCTTACCGAGAGAGATTTGATAAAATCCATAGGGAGATAAAAATGCTTAGAGTAAAGGATTATATGAGCAGAGAGATAATAGCGGTCTCTCCAATTGATAATATAGCCTATGTCAGAAATCTGATGTTAAAGCACAGAGTCGGAAGAGTGGTAATAGTAGAGAATAATAAACCGGTAGGGATCGTCACCAAAATAGATATATCCAGAAGCTTGGGCAAGGGAGGAGCAAAATGGAAGAGAAGACCGATAGATAAGATTTTAATCAAACGTATAATGAGCAAAAATCTGGTTACAATAGGTAAAGATGAAGAGTTGAAGAAAGCTGCAAAGCTAATGCTTAAAAATAGGATTTCCTCTCTTATAGTTAAAAACGAAATACTTGAAGGAATAATCACCAAAACAGACCTTGTGAAAGCCTATTCAGAAAACTACCAAGGCAAATTCCTTGTTAAAGATTTGATGAGTACCAAAGTAATCACCGTTAGCCCATATAACACCATAAATCATGTCGTAGAGCTAATGGAGGAGAACAACATTAGTAGAGTGATTGTGGTCGATGGCACTAAAGTTGTTGGAATAGTAACCTCCACCGATCTTTCCTTTGCTTTTCTCGGGGAAGGAGAGAAAGAAATAAAATACCTCAGAAGACCAAGAGGCGGAGGGAGGGCAATGCTCAGGGTGATAAAGATTTTGCCTATAGTAACGGCAGAGGATATAATGTCTACAGAGCTGATAACCATCTCTCCAAGTGAAGATGCTGCGAAAGCTTCTAACCTGATGCTCAAAGAAAAAATCTCGGGCTTACCTGTTCTGGAAAATGAGGAGCTTAGAGGGATAATAACAAAAACAGATATACTTAGGGGGATGGTAAGATGAAAGTAGAAGAAATAATGAGTAAAGCAATAACCATAGATAAGGATAGGAAGCTTTCCGACGCCATAGAGCTTATGGAAAAAAACAATGTATCAAGCTTGGTGGTATTAGATGAGGGGAAAGTGGTTGGGATGATAACAGATAAAGACATAACTAGAGAGCTTGGCTCTGGTAAGCATGGCAAGATGCTCGCGACAAGTTTACATGTTTCTTCTGCCACATCATCTAAGTTAGTAACCATAAGCAAAAACGAGGATATAAAAGAGGCTGCGAAGAAAATACTGGAAAATCACGTTTCCTCGCTACCAGTTATGGATAATGGAGAGCTTGTTGGAATTATCACCACCACGGATTTGATAAAACCACTGCAGAATTCTGACGCCTTAGTTAAAGAGATTATGAGCAACTACGTTGTTACAGTTTCGCCCTCAGATAGAGTTGTGCATGCTCGTAGGTTAATGCTTGATAACGACATAAGCAGAGTGGTTGTGGTTGAAAATGATAGTATAGTGGGTATATTAACAGAGAAGGATACCGCAAAAGCATTGTTTGCATTTAAGAAATATGCAGACAACAAGCAGTTCAGCAGGGTTAGAAATTTACTTGTAGAAGATATAATGGTGCAAAACGTGATAACTCTCGGCGAGGGCGCTACTGTTGGAGATGCGGCTAAACTAATGCTTGAAAATGATATCTCCGGCTTACCAATAACCAAAGATGGTAGATTAGTGGGTATAATTACAAAAACTGATTTAATGAAGCTTTATGTACAAAATTAAAGAAATTGCAGAGGCTTTGGATATAGAACCTTGGAGAATCAGGGGTGCAATAGAGAGAGGAACCATAAAATTTAGAGATGACTTTTCTCCACCTTATTTTGTTTTCACCAGAGCTCTTGGAAAAATAGAAGCCGGAACTGCAATTTTTCTCGGCGAGAAAATAGAGGTAATCAGAGGATTCCCAAAGATAAAAAGAGCCTTTTTTCTTTCTAATGCGGTTAAAAACCATTTTGAAGATAAGGTAGCGGTAGAGGAGAAAATGAATGGTTATAACGTTAGAGTTTTTTCTATCGAGAAAAAACTCGTAGCAATAACGCGCGGAGGTTATGTTTGCCCTTACACCACAAACAAAATAAGAAAAAATAAAAAAATAAGTAGATTTCTTAAGGAGAATAACAAAGTGTTATGTGGTGAGGTCGTGGGATTGGAGAATCCCTATGCGATACATTGCTATGAGGAAGCTCCGAAGTTTGGGTATTTTGTTTTTGATATAAGAGAAAAGGGAAGCAACATGCCAATGAGTATAAAAGAAAAAAATTCTTTGCTCGAAGAGTACGTGATAGAAAAAGTTAGATTATTCGGAATTTACAGCAAAGAAGAGGTTGTGGAGAAGACCTTTGAAATACTCAAAAAGCTTGAAGAAGAGAATAGAGAAGGAGTCGTGCTAAAAGACCCAGAGATGAAGCTTGAACCACTAAAATACACTCCTTCAAAAACAAACACCTCAGACCTGAGGCATGCATTCCGATTTCCTTTCGACTTCGGTAGAGATTTCTTTTTTTCGAGAATTATAAGAGAAGGTTTTCAGGCGGTGGAGCTTGAAGAAGATGAAGAGGAGCTTAAAGAAAGAGCTAAAAGAATAGGTGAAAGTATTTTATTTCCGATGGTAGAAACTATAAGGCGGGTTAGGAATAAGGAAGTGGTCACAGACGATTACCAAATTAGGGTAGAAAGCATGGAAGAAATAAAAACCTTAATGAGGTATCTTCAGAGGCAAGGAGTAACCTGCATACTGGGAGATGTGATGCAAGAGAATAAAAATCTGGTGGCAACATTAAAGAGGATAAGACCTAACAGCAATGATAAGATTAAATCTATATTGGAAAAGGGAGTAACTTCTGAATAAGAGGTTGTGGAGATGTATGTTATAATCGTTGGTGCAGGCAGAGTTGGAAGACACCTAGCAGAGCTTTTGATTAGAGAAAAGCACGACGTAACCATAATAGAGAAAGACAAAGATACCTGCAACGAAATTTCAAAAGAGCTTGACGCTTTGATAATAAATGGTGATGGAACGCAAATAAAAACCTTAGAGGAAATAAACACCGCTACCGCAGATGCCTTTGTAGCATGCACTGGAAAAGACGAGGTAAACCTACTTTCTTCTTTAATGGCAAAGAACTTCGGAGTAAAAATAGTTATCACAAGAGTTGGGAAGCCAGAGTACAAAGATGTTTTTCTAAAACTTGGCGTAGACTTTGTGGTTAGCCCTGAAGTAGCGGCAGCAGAGTACATTGGCAAGCTAATAATGCGACCCTCGGTCTGTGATTTGGCTATTCTTGGCAGAAGCGATGTTGAAATACTTGAATACAGAATAACAGAGGATTCCAAAGTCGTAAACAAGAGAATAGAGGAGATCAAGCCAAAAGATTATCTTATAATAGCAGTATATAAAAATGGCAAGCTAATAATACCTACGGGAAGCACTAAACTCAACATAGATGACAGGGTATTAATACTTGTAAAAGCCGAAGCCATTCGAGAAGTTGAGAAACTCTTTACGAAAAGCTTATAAATATAAGAGAAGATGAAGGTTTTTGCATGGTGAAAGAGGTATTAGATTCCATAAAGCAAGCCGAGCTTGAAGCAGAAGAAATGATTAATAAAGCTAAAGAAGAAGCCGACAAGATTATTGAAGAAGCAAAAATAAAAGCTTTCAAAATCACAGATGAAGCCGAGAAAAAAGCAAAAAAAGAGGCAGAAAAACTAATAGAAAAAGCAAAGAAAGATGGAGAAAGAAAAGCAAGGAAGATAATAGCAGAGGCTGAGGAGGAAGCAGAAAAAATAGAATCAGAGGCTGAGAAAAACCTTGAGAAAGCTACTGAGCATATAGTGAATGTTCTCACCTCCACGTAGGAGGAAAAATAATGAGCCAAGACGCAGAAATAAAAAAGATAATAAGCAAGATTAAAGAGGATGCTGAAAGAGAAGCTGAAAAAATTAAGGAAGAAGCAAGAAAAAAGGGGGAGGAGATTCTAAAAAAAGCAGAGGCAGAGGCAAAATCCAAAAGCGATGAAATTCTAAATCAAGGCAAGAAAGAAGCAGAGCTCGAAAAGCAAAGAATCTTAGCAAATGCCAAATTGCAAGCAAAGAAAATAAAGCTCGACGTAAAGGAGAAAATTATAGAGAAATCTTTCTCTCTTGCGGAGGAGAAGCTTAAAGAAGTCGTTTCTTCTGAGGAATACGAAAAAATTTTGAAAGATTTGATAAGGGAAGCGATTTCTACCATAGGTAGAGAAGACCTTGAAGTTCTTTGCAGGAAGGAAGATGAGAAGGTCGTAAAGAAGATAATCAAAGACCTTTCGGGAGTGGAGCTTGCAAAGGATAATATATCTACTATAGGCGGAGTTATAGTCAGAAGCAAGGATAGGCAAGTACAGGTTGACAATACCTTCGAAGCAAGATTAACAAGGATGAGAGATAATTTAAGAATCGAAGTAGCTAAGATTTTGTTCGGAGGTAAAACATGAAGATAGTGGTAATCGGAGATAGCACAACGGTTACCGGGTTTAGACTCGCTGGTATAAAGCGAGGTTATGTAGCTGAGAATATAGAATCTGCGAGGAAAGCTTTAAATGAAGCATCTCTTAATCCCGATGTCGGTCTTATAATCATAACTGAAAGGCTTGCACAAGGGTTAAGAAAAGATATTTCCCATTTAACAGAGGGGAAGATTACTCCTCTGATCGTTGAAATACCTGATAAGTTTGGTCCTATTGAGGAGAAGGTTGACCCGATAAAGGAGCTGATTAAAAAAGCGGTAGGCGTGGAGATAAAGTTGGAATAGGTAGGTGAGGTTAATGCAAGAGGGTAGAATTATAAAAATCGCAGGTCCCGTCGTGGTAGCTGAAGGGATGAAAGGTTCGCAGATGTATGAAGTGGTAAGAGTAGGAAAGGAAAGGCTCATAGGCGAAATTATAGAACTAAAGGGCGACAAAGCTACTATACAAGTATATGAGGAAACCGCAGGTATACAGCCGGGAGAAAAAGTTGTTGGTACGGGAGCACCTCTTTCTGTCGAGCTTGGTCCGGGTTTGCTGAAGAAAATCTTCGACGGAATTTTAAGACCCTTAGATGTAATAAGGGAATCCACTGGCATATTCATTAGAAGAGGGGTAGAAGCAAGCTCTCTGGATAGAAAAAAGAAATGGGAGTTTAAACCCCTTGTTAAGAAGAGGGATAAAGTAAAGGCAGGAGATTTTCTTGGGGAGGTGCAAGAGACAAAGCTTATTGTTCATAAGATAATGGTTCCACCTGGTATAGAAGGAGAGGTCGTTGAGATAGTAAACGCTGGAAGATATACTGTAGAAAAGACAATTGCAAAGATAAAAACCAAGGATGGGGTTAAAGATATTAAAATGTATCAGAAATGGCCAGTTAGAAGGAGAAGACCTTTTAAGGAGAAGTTGGACCCAAGCGTACCTCTTATAACTGGTCAAAGAGTTGTAGATACTTTCTTCCCAGTAGCAAAGGGAGGCACAGCTTCTATCCCCGGACCTTTTGGAGCAGGAAAAACCGTTCTTGGTCATCAACTTGCAAAGTGGAGCGATGCACAGGTCTTTATTTACATAGGATGTGGAGAAAGAGGAAATGAGATGACAGAAGTTTTAGAAGAATTTCCAGAGCTTATTGACCCATGGAGCGGCAAGCCTTTGATGGAGAGAACTGTGCTTATAGCCAATACTTCAAATATGCCAGTAGCAGCGAGAGAGGCTTCGATTTACACGGGTATTACTCTTGCGGAGTATTATAGAGATATGGGTTATAGTGTTGCTTTAATGGCAGATTCCACCTCAAGATGGGCAGAAGCAATGAGAGAAATCTCGGGTAGACTTGAGGAGATGCCTGGCGAAGAAGGCTACCCTGCTTACTTGGCTTCTAGATTAGCTGAGTTCTATGAGAGAGCTGGAAGGGTTATAACTCTTGGGAGCGAGCCAAGAGAAGGTTCGCTAACAGTGGTAGGAGCGGTTTCTCCACCGGGAGGAGATTTCTCTGAACCTGTAACTCAGAACACTTTAAGAATAACCAAAGCCTTCTGGGGATTGGACGCTTCTTTAGCTGATAGAAGACACTTCCCAGCGATAAACTGGTTGAGAAGCTACTCTCTATACGCTGATAAGGTAAAAGAATGGTGGAGCAAGGAAGTTTCTCCAGAATGGGCAGAGCTTAGAGTAAAAGCAATGGCATTGTTGCAAAAGGAAGCTGAGCTTCAGGAGATTGTTCAACTTGTAGGTCCAGACGCCCTGCCAGAAAGAGAAAGAATAACCTTAGAGGGAGCAAGGGTAATAAGAGAAGACTTCCTCCAGCAAAATGCTTTCCATGAAGTAGATAGCTTCTGCTCGCCAAAGAAGCAATTCAAGATGCTTAAAATAATGATTCATTTCTATGATAAATGCTTAGAAGCTGTTACTCGCGGGTTACCAGCAAAGCAAATAGCAGAGCTTGAGGTTAAGGATGATATTGCAAGATTGAAATATGTAGAGGAAGATAAAATAGATGATGCGATAGCTGAGATAGAGAAAAAGATAGAAGAGCAGATTAATGAGCTTGCTACAAAGCTTGGAGGTATGTAAATGAAGATTCAAGAATATACTTCTGTTTGCGAGGTCGCCGGTCCTTTAATGATCGTTGAAAATGTCAGAGGAGTAAGCTATGCCGAAGTAGTAGAGATAGAGCTTCCATCTGGAGAGAAAAGAAGAGGGCAAGTTTTAGAAGCCGCTGAAAACAGAGCGGTGGTTCAAGTATTTGAGGGAACTCGAGGAATAGATACCTCTACTACAAAAGTAAGGTTCACTGGAGAAACGGTTAAACTTGGTGTTTCCTCTGAGATGCTCGGAAGAATTTTGGATGGAAGGGGTAGGCCTATAGACAAAGGTCCGAAAATAATTCCCGAAGACGAGCTTGATATACATGGGTATCCTATCAATCCTACCGCGAGGGAATATCCAAGAGAGTTCATACAAACCGGAATCTCTACGATAGATGGAATGAACACCTTGGTAAGGGGTCAGAAGTTGCCAATATTCTCAGGCTCTGGTTTGCCTCACAACGATTTGGCTGCGCAAATAGCAAGACAAGCCAAGGTTCTTGGAAAAGAAGAAGAGTTTGCTGTCGTTTTTGCTGCGATGGGTATTACCTTTGAAGAGGCTTCGTTCTTTATGCGAGATTTCGAAAGAACGGGTGCATTAGAGAAGGTTACAGCTTTTATAAATCTTGCAAACGACCCAACTATCGAGAGAATTATAACCCCGAGAATGGCTTTAACAACAGCAGAATATTTCGCTTATGAGCTTGGGATGCACGTTCTTGTTATTCTTACAGACGTAACAAACTACTGCGAAGCTCTAAGAGAAATCTCGGCTGCAAGAGAAGAAGTCCCCGGTAGAAGAGGTTATCCTGGTTATATGTATACAGACCTTGCAACAATCTATGAAAGAGCTGGTAGAGTGCATGGTAAGAAGGGAAGCATAACTCAGATGCCTATTCTAACAATGCCAGACGACGACATAACGCATCCTATACCCGACTTAACTGGTTACATAACCGAAGGACAAGTGGTGCTTTCAAGAGAGCTTCATAGAAAGGGAATTTACCCACCTGTTGACGTTTTACCATCTCTATCAAGATTAATGAAGGGAGGTATAGGAAAAGGAATGACAAGAGAAGATCACGCTAACGTAAGCGACCAGCTATACTCTGCTTATGCCGAGGGTAGAGATTTGCGCGACCTTGTGGCGGTGGTAGGAGAAGAAGCACTAACAGACAAAGACAAAAAATACTTAGAGTTCGCAGACAGGTTTGAGAGAGAGTTTGTAAACCAAGGTAGATATGAAGATAGAGACATAGAAACAACTCTAACAATAGGCTGGGATTTGCTAAGCATATTACCAGAGAGAGAACTCAAGAGAGTAAAGGAGGAGTATATAAAGAAGTATCATCCAAAGTACCGAGCTGAGTGATATGGCGGAGAAACTTGAGGGCGTTAATCCAACACGAATGGAACTTTTGAAACTAAAAAACAAGGTCAAGTTAGCCAAGAAAGGTCACAGATTACTAAAGGAAAAGAGAGACGCCTTAATCATGGAGTTCTTTAATATTTTGGAGCAGGCTAAAGGAATAAAGAAGAAGGTTGAAGAAGAACTTAGCCTTGCATATAAAGCTTTGATTCTCGCAGAGATGAAAATGGGCATGCTTAAAGTAAAAGAGGCCTCTCTTACCGTTGAGGAAGCTCCACCTTTAGAAATAGAGTTCAGAAACATCATGGGCGTAAGAGTTCCAGTATTTGAAATTGAGGAGAAGGAGAAGAACGTTCTTGAGCGAGGCTATAGTCTTTTAGATACCTCTTCTCAGCTCGACATAGCGAGTAAAAGATTTGAAAGGGCTTTGAAAAGTGTTATGGAGCTTGCAGAAATAGAGAAATCAATTTATCTTCTCGCAGAGGAGATAGATAAAACAAAAAGAAGGGTTAATGCCCTTGAGAATACAGTAATACCTAGCTTAGAAGTTACCGTGAAATACATAGAGATGAGACTTGAGGAAATGGAAAGAGAGAACTTCTTCAAGCTAAAGATGGTAAAGTCGAGGACGGAGGAAGCTACCTAAGCGATGCATGACAGAACCATAAGAATTCTATCAAAACATTTAAAATCTCTTAATATTCATTTGCCAGAGGAGAGAAAGACCTTAAAATATCTTTTAAGCGAAGAAAAGCCAAGAATAAAGCTCAGAGATGGAAGCACGCACACTTTCAAAAAAGCGGAGCTTAAAAAGCTTGCAGAGATTTTGCCAGAGGGTATGCATTCAAGGTTAAGGCTACCAATTTATATAGAGCTAGGTTCTGGTAGATATGGTAAAGGTACTGCAAGGATTATAGGCGAGCCTGAAGTATTAGTTGTTGCTAAAGTTCTCGGCAAGGAAATAGCGAAAAAAGATGAAATCTATGTATATAAGCCTGAGCTCAGAGTACTCCGCAGAGAGCTTCCCACAACTACGCAGTACATTTTTACCTTTGATGTTGTTTAAATATCTTTATCATTGTTAATTATAAATTTTAATTTATGCATTCAACAATTACGATATCTAAGGAATTAAAAAAGGAACTTGAAAGATATAAAGGTAATAAAACTTGGGAAGAATTCCTGAAAGAAATAATGGAAATTCTAATGGAAATCAAGAAAGAAAGAGCTAAAGAAAAGGCTAAGAAACTTTATGAACTTGTGGAGATAGAAGAGGTTGAAAAAGGTTTCAGGTTAAGGAATTATGAATCTGATTGATACAGATATTTTAATAGAATATTTTAAAAATAAGGAGATAGAGAAACTTTCTGGAAATGCGATTTCAATTATAACGCTTATAGAGTTTCTTAGAGGTGCTAAAGACCCTAAAACAGTTAAAGAAATTTTAGAAGACCTGTTTTTTGTTTTCAACATAGATAATGAAATTATTGTTAAATATACCGAAATCTACAGAGACCTGAAAACCAAAGGCATAGCTATTGATGATGCAGATTTAATTATAGCTTCTACCTCTATTACAAAAAATGTTCCTCTTATAACAAGAAATTTAAGACATTTTGAAAGATTAAGGATGTATGGATTAGTATTGAATAACCTTTAAATTCTCATTTTTAGCTTGTTTTTTGAGTTTTTCATCAAACGTTAGAAAGAAAAATAAGATACCAGAAGGAACCCCTTCATGGAGGTATATAATAGGGTGCTCCCAAATTCGCCTATAAACCAAGCATAAATCATGCTTATATTTCTCTTTTTGCAATATTTATATAAGGTCCTCCCAAAACCTACATGTAAACAAGTCTGTGCAGCTCTTCTTTCTTCCTAATCCCCATTGAAACAACCATCCCCAGTAAAAGGACATTCAATCCAGCGAACTTTTTAACAGATTTCTTCGTATACCTGTGCAGTTTATCCAAGGAAAAAGCATTGTTGGCCAGCTTAAACAAATCCTCCATTCTACTTCTTATAGATCTGTATCTCTCCCATTTTAAAATCATCTCCCTGAACTTCCTTACCAACTTTATGAAAATATCTTTTCTAAGACTATTGGAGCAAAACACGTCAAGAGGATAGGAGAATAAGCCTAAAGCTCTGCTTAAATTAAAATTCTTCCTTGGAAAGATCAAAGGAACAATTCTGAACCTCGTAATACCCTTTAAGTAGTTTTTGTAGCTGTAGTAACCCTTGTCAGCTATCAAAATATCCCCTTCTCTGATTATTCTCCTCTTTTTCAGCTCTTTCAATATCTGATAGAAAAGCTTGGCATCATTGGGAGAACCCTCGTGCAAAAGAAAGGCTAACGGCATTAAACTCCTTTGATCTATCGCAACAGTGAGCTTATAACCTACGTAGTATCCCTTTGAAGGTGAATAGCCCCATTTGAACTCTTTATCTTCTAAATCTTCCTTCTTTATTCTCCTGCGAAAGTAGTAAGTAGTTTATGTCCAGCTGAACGTCTGTGGAATCTACTATGATAGAAGCTCTCCCTCTTCTTCTCCTCCCGCACTGCTTGTTTAGAATTCT
>CBFDVL010000010.1:0-20253 GCA_965613365.1 uncultured archaeon
CTTCGTCGGCAGCGTCAGATGTGTATAAGAGACAGCTTTATTCTTATTTTTTCAAAAAGAGTTCCAAAGAATATTCCCAATATTAAAGCAACGAATAGAGCATCAAAGGCAGGGTACAAACAGCTTATCGAATAGGCGATGAATCCTAGGAGGATTATCAAAACTACTAAGGCGGAGGGCACTGGCTTTTCCATTTTTAGTATTATTGTTGCAATTTTGATTTATATTATTTTACCTAAGACATATCCTAGGGCTAGCAGTAATTGTGTTCCAAGGACCACTTTAACATTACAAGCTAAGGCGGGAATTAGTTTTTCAACGTCGTTATAATACTTTTGAGCACCTTTTATAGCTTTTAAAGCGGTAGGAACTGTTAAAAAGGAAATTAACGCAGTGGGAGGCATGAGTTTTAGAATTGTAGCTATTGCAATGAATGCATAAGTTATTAAGGTTAATGCAGAGTAAAGCTTTACAGCCTTTTCTTTCCCGAGCGCAATCACAAAATTTTTTCTTCCAGCCTTTTTATCAGCTTCATAATCTGGAAATTCGTTCAATAAGAGAAGATTATTAGTTAGTATTCCCGGCGGGATACTTGCTATCAAAGCTTGAAGTGAATAAAACCCTGTTTGAACAAAATAGCTTCCCAACACGGGAAGCGTGCCAAGACCTAAGCCAGCGAATATCTCTCCAAGCATAAGCTTAGCTAAATGCGTGGTGTAGAAATATACGGAGATGGCTCCTATTATGATTATAGGAGCCAAAAGTATTCCTTTTACTATCAAAAAGTAAACTCCGATTAATAATCCAAAAATAAAACACAAAATTCCAAAACGATACACTTCCTCTGGTTTTAATGCTCCACTAGGAAGAATACCGCTTCCTCCGCTAAAAGGAGTCCTTTGAGTAGCTAAATCTATTCCGCTTTTGTAGTCATAGTAATCATTTATCACATTCACCGCTATGTGAAGAGCAACGAGACCTATTAGGGCAATCAAAAAATCAGAGAAGTTAAAATAACCATGATAAAAGGCTACCGAGCTACCATATATAACTAAAATCACGGATAGCAATAGAAACTGCGGTCTCGTTTCGAGAAACCATATCTTAAGCTTCATATCATTACCACTATATAGTAGTAATATTTAAAGATTTATCTTAGCAATTTTTTTATAGCCTCTGAAATGCTCCAAACTTCAATCAAACCTTTTCTCTTTATTTTATTAAAATCTTTATTATTGGTTACCAAAATAGCTCCGGTTTTTAGCTAAAATTCATGAAACTCATATAACTTTAATCCTTCAACTCTCTCAAAATGTTTTACATTTCGAGTGTAAAGAGCTACATCATTTTCAATTCCAATGCTGGCAATCATTACATCTCTGAAGTCTATAGCTTCTCCCTTTTTCTCTAATTTGGAGAGTATTTCTCCAGAAATTTTGGCAGAGGTGGAAGTAAACTTCAGCACTTCTAATCTATTTTCCAGTTCTCTAATAGCATTAACATTTCTATCTCTTCCAGTTTTATATACACCATAGTAGAGTTCAAAAAGGTTTATTGCAGTAGTAGTGAGTTCAAATAGGTCTTCGAGTTTTTTAACTTCTTTTGTAGTTTTGGTCTCCCCTCTTAAAAAATCTATTAGTATGTCTGTATCTAAGCAGAGGATTTCCAAGTCTTCCACCCTTTTCTCAAAGTTTTCTTTATTTCTCTTACCTCTTCGTCACTTATATCCCAAGAACCCGCAAGGTCGCTTATTTTTCTTTTCATTAGATATCTAATAGCATCTTCTACTGAAACTGGTCTCTTTTGTTCTGTTTGTAGTTTTCCAGCCAATTCAACGAGTTTTTTATATGTTCCTCACTTATTTTTATAGACTTGGTTAATATAGTTAAAGTAGTACAAATATCTATTTGTCCATTATACTCCTCAACTTCTCTAATGCTATCTCTCCAGCTTCCTCCATGCTTCTTCCCAACGATAAAAACCCGTGGTTTTTAAGTATTATGAAATTATTTTTGCCTAAGATTTTCAGAACTTCTTCGAGAAGCTCTACCGAACCATAGGGCACTTCTCTTGCGGTTACAACCCCAAGCTCTTCGCCATGTTCCAAAATTTCTTTACTATGCCCATGGAAAATAGCATTTACCTCATCTCTTTTTTCGTATATTGCGTAATGCAGCATGCTCTCAGAAGAAGGCTTGTTTTTTCCAATAGCATATACTATTTTTTTAGCTAAGTCGCATTTTTTTACTTCAACAAAATCATCTTCTCTAATTTTGCCGAAATTTACTCCGGAGGGCGTGATTATAAAACTATTGTTTCTCCTGAAGCTTAAATTTCCGCAAGAGCCATTGTAAGCTGGGGATAAACCAAGCTTATGAAAGGTTAAACACCATTCCTTAAGCTCTGCTATTCTCTCATCCCCCGGTGGAGAAGAAGAAATAAAAACTACTTCAAACTTAACTCCTTTATACACTTCCATATTTTTTCAACCTCTTTTTCGGCAGAGCATTTTTCTAATCTCTCGCCTTTTAGGCAAGAAAAAAATATCTTTTCGTCGTAGGGTATAGCTCCTATGCTTTTGAGATTTCTCTTGGAAATCTCGTTAAGAAGTATTTCAAGCTCTTCTTTGCTCTTAATTTTGTTCATTACTACATAGCATGCCTTGTTCACCTGCTTGGCAAAGCTATTTATCTTCTCAGCAAGTAGAATGGACTCGAAAGAAGGCTCAACTATGGCGATTACAACGTCAACGAAGCTAACAATACCCCTGCCAAAATGCTCCACCCCAGCCTCGGCGTCGATGAACAAAACCTCATTTTCTTTGAGCATTAGGTTCTCAAGGAAATTTCTAGAAACAGCACCCATGGGGCAGGCACAGCCTTCAAGAGCTTTCTGAATCTTGCCTATAGAAACGAGAGTTATTTTCCCTTTCTTAACAAGGGGTAAGTCCGTGTTTGCTATGTAAAATTTTGATTCAAACAACTTTTTCTCGAACGCTTCTTTCCTATTTTCAAAACTTTCCATAAGCCCTTTGCTTCCCTTAAAGCCAAGCATCGCATATAGCCCCGGGTTCGACTCGTCTACGTCGAGAATCAAAACTTCCTTCTCCCTGCTCGCGACTTTTGCGAGCAGGGAAGCCAAAACGCTTTTTCCTACCCCACCCTTTCCGCTTATCAAAACCCTCATCTAATTACCACCTCTAATATAGTAGCAAGTAAGAAGCAAAGGCTAACTAAAGCATTGACCTTGAAAAAAGCTGTATCTATATCTTCAACCAAATGCTCATAGGCTAATAGTAGAGAAATGATAACTATGCCAATTAGAAATCCTCTCCCGAGATGCATAACAAAGTAGGTAGCAAGAAGAAAAACAACCGTTAAAAAATGGAAAAATGCCGAGAAGAGCAGAGCTTTTCTCAAGCCAAACTTTGCTGGAATAGAATGTAGCCCAAAGCTTCTATCAAAGTCGATATCTTGGCACGCATATATAACATCAAAGCCAGCCACCCAAAATACCACCGCTAACCCCAAGAGAATAATTCCCAAATCTAAGCTCGCTTTTACCGCAACCCAGCTTCCTATTGGGGCTATAGCAAGAGTTAAGCCAAGTGCCACGTGGCAAAGCCAGGTGAACCTTTTTAGATAAGGGTAAAGGATAAAAAGAGCAACAGCTAAGGGATAAAGCTTAACACAGAGCATATTGAGCTTAAAAGCGCAGATTAAAAGTATTGCAAGGCATAAAAATATAACAAAAACCACCTCTCTTTCTCCTATTGCTCCTCTAGGTAGAGCTCTGTTTTTTGTTCTTGGATTTTTTGCATCTATATCTTTGTCTATTAATCTGTTTAAGAGCATCGCCGCACTTCTTGCCGAAAATAAGCCAACTGTGATCCATATAAGAACATGTTTGGTAGGCAAGCCATTGGAAGCTAGAATGGCACCTGAGTAAAGAAAGGGCATGGCAAAGAGAGTATGCTCCATCTTTATCATCTCAAGTATAACCCTTAATTTTTCAATCATTGTTGAAAAATTAAAACGCAATGCTTAAATATTTTTTACTACTTCTCAGTGGTAAGGTGAAAGAAATGAATAAAATGAATAAGCTCGGCATAGTTCTTATAATAATGGCACTTGCAGGTTGCACGGCTAACCCCCCTAAGCAAGAAATTAAAATAGGCATATTACCAATAGAAGATGCTTTGCCAATAGTAGTTGCAGAGCAGGAAGGAATTTTCTCAAAGCATGGTTTAAATGTTGAGATAATAAAATTCCAGAGCGCCCTTGAAAGAGACAGCGCCTTAACCGCAAACGAGTTGCACGCTGTTATCACAGACCCTGTAGCGGTCATTCTTCTGAGGGAAGCGGGCTACAACATGAAAATAGTATCTCTCTGCTTGGGAAAAACCCCAGAGGAGGGGGTATTTGCAATACTCGCAAGCCCCAACTCAAGCGTTTCCTCGGTTAAGGATTTAGAAGGCAGAAAAATAGCGATTTCAAGCAATACAATAATCGAGTACATAACAGATAGCTTGCTTAGGGAATACGATGTAAATGCAGAGAAAATCGAGGTCAAAAAGATACCGATAAGGATGCAAATGCTGCTCGATGACAAAGTAGAAGCCGCCACGCTGCCAGAGCCGCTTGCAAGCTTGGCAGTGCATAAAGGAGCCAAGCTCATAGTCTCGGATGCCATGCTGAATAAAAGCATAAGCCAAACGGTCATAGCCTTTAGGGAAGACTTCATAAGAGAAAATCCCCAAGCCATAGAGAAGTTTTTGCAAGCTTATAAAGAAGCTGTAGAAAAAATAAACTCGCAACCGAGCAAATACCGAAGCCTGTTCATAGAGATTGCAAGGGTTCCAGAGCCAATAGCTAACAGCTATCCAATGCCAACTTATCCAGAACCCGAGCCATTAGGCAAGGAAAACTTCCTGAGCGTCTATGAATGGGCTAAGAACAAAGGTCTAATAAAGAAGGAGATATCCTATGAGGATATAATCTATGATTAGAGCTGAGAGCATTTCGATGATATACAAAGATGGAACGATCGCTTTAGAAGGTGTTAGTTTTAGCATAGCTAAGGGAGAGAGTTGCTCTGTAATAGGTCCTTCGGGTTGCGGAAAAACAACCTTGCTTTTTATTCTTTCCGGACTACTAAAACCAACAGAAGGCGAAATCTTAATCAACTCAAAAAACATAGCGCTCATACTTCAGGACTATGGTTTGTTTCCTTGGAAAACCGTATATGAGAACGTTTCTCTTGGATTGGAGATCAGAGGCGTTAAAAAGGAGGAGCAGAGGAAAATAGTGCTTCCCTTGCTTGAGAAACTTGGACTTAAAGGCTTTGAAAACCATTATCCAAGGCAACTCTCGGGAGGGATGCAGCAAAGAGTAGCCTTTGCAAGGGCTTTAGCTTTAAACCCAGAGGTTTTGCTCATGGATGAACCCTTCTCTTCCTTGGATGCATTGACAAGGGAGAAGCTTCAGAATTTTCTTCTTAAGCTATGGATCAACAACAAAGTTACAATGGTTCTTGTAACTCACAGCATAGAGGAGGCGGTTTTTCTCGGCAGGAAAATAGTTGTCTTGAGCCAGAGACCTGGAAGGGTTTTAAAGATAATAGATAATCCCGAAATGGGAAGCTTGGATTATAGAAACAGGGAGGAGTTTTTTGAAAAATGCAGAGAAGTGAGGAAAAGCATAGAGGAAAAGGGTATCTAATGGCATGTGCCCTTATTATATTTGCATGGCACCTCTTAGCAATCATGCTCAATTCTGTAGCCTTACCTTCGCCTTTAGAAGTGCTCTTCACCTTTATAAACCAGAGGTCTTTTTTACTGCCCCATCTGCTAATAAGTTTAATTAGGGTTGTTTGTGGTATAGCTCTGGCTGTTTCTCTCGCGGTGCCTTTAGGCTTACTTAGCTATGAAGATGAAATCGATAAAATCGTTGCCCCCATCGTTTATCTGCTTTATCCAATCCCGCATATCGTGCTACTCCCATTGATAATTCTACTCTTCGGTCTTGGAAATCTGTCAAAAGTAATATTGATAGCAATGATAGTCTTCTTCCAGATACTTGTAACCACAAGAGACGCCGCGAGAAATCTCAACAGATATTATGTTTATTCTATGCTTTCTCTTGGAGCCGACAAGAGAGATGTATATAAACATGTTATCTTTCCCGCCTGCCTGCCAAAAATTCTCACCGCGATGAGAATAAGCATAGGAACTTCTATAGCAGTGCTTTTCTTCGTTGAATCTTTTGCCACAACCAAAGGTTTGGGCTACCTTATCATGGATTCCTGGAGCAGGGCTGATTATCTTAGCCTATATGCAAGCATTATAGCAATGGCTCTGCTTGGATTTAGCTTGTATGTTCTTCTTGAAAAGATAGAAAAAAGAGCCTGCAAGTGGATTTATATACCGTAGCTCTTCCACTTTTTGCTTACAAGCTCTTTAATTTCCTTGCTCATCTCTATTTCCTCTGGCCATTCTTCAGCTATTCCCTCTTCCTTCCATTTTACGGTGGCATCTATCCCCATTTTAGAACCATAGTGCGGCAAGGGAGTAGTGTGGTCTAAGGCATCTGCCGGCGTTCCCTCCACGATTACAACATCTCTCTTTGGGTCAAACCTATTCGAAACCGCCCAGATAACCTCGCTCAGATTATGAACATCAACATCTTTATCCACAACGATTATCGTTTTGGTGAACATCATTTGTCCCATGCCCCACAGAGCAAACATCACCTTCTTAGCGTGCCCGGGGTATTGCTTATCTATTGAAACTATCGCAAGATTGTGAAAAACTCCTTCGATAGGAAGGTTAATATCAGTAACTTCAGGTAAGTTGAATTTTATTAAAGGCAGGAATATTCTTTCTATTGCCTTGCCTATGTAGGAATCTTCCATCGGGGGTTTGCCAACTATCGTTGCGGGGTATATCGGCTTTTCTCTGTGGGTTATGCATGTTATATGAAAGACTGGGTAATAGTCGGCCTTTGAGTAAAATCCCGTGTGATCGCCAAAAGGTCCTTCTATTCTCCTTTCCTTGGGCTTGACATAGCCTTCAAGCACTATCTCGGCGTTTGCGGGCACTTCCAAATCTACGGTCTCGCACTTAACCAGTTTAACAGGCTTTTTTCTTAAAAAGCCAGAGAAGAGAAGCTCATCAAAAGGTAGAGGCGCAGTGGCAGAGAAGATCGTCGCCGGGTCAGAGCCAAGGGCTACCGCTACCTCAAGCTCTTCGCCAAGCTCCTCCGCCTTTCTGTAATGCTTAGCCCCATCCTTATGAACATGCCAGTGCATGCCCGTGGTTCTCTCATCATAGACATGCATTCTGTACATGCCCATGTTCCTTTCTCTGGTTTCCGGGTCCTTGGTTATAACCAGTGGTAGGGTTATAAATTTACCACCATCTTTTGGCCAGCACTTTAAAATAGGGAATTTTTTCAGGGACGCTTTCTCTCCTTCTAAAACAACCTCCTTGCAAGGAGCATGCTTAACGAGCTTGGGTGGGTAGGATAAAATTTCCTTTACCTTGCCGATCGCTTTTACCTTTGCCGTTATGCCACGGGGAATCTCGGGTTTGAGAAACTCTAAAAGCTTCTCTCCTATGCTCTCAAAACGCTCTACTTCGAGAGCAAGCTTCATTCTTTCCATTGAACCAAAAATGTTTGCTACAATGGGTATATCATAGCCTTTAACGTTCTCAAATAGCAGAGCAGGACCATTAGCTTTCACAACTCTATCAAGTATCTCTGTGATTTCAAGCTCTGCACTAACCCGAGTTTTCACCCTTCTTAGCATTCCTTTATCTTCCAGAACATTAATAAACTCCCTCAGATCTTCATAGGGCATGGATTAAAGATTTTCCAACTTAGTATAAAAACTTTTATTAAATAAAAAATCCTAAATCTAAGCATGGTCGATTTTGATATCTCACCCATACTTGAAGAATATTCGGTAAAATATGGGATTGATAAAGGAATTCTTATAACCGGTGCTGTTGCATTGTTGGCTATTTTAACTTTAATTGTTGTGGTGATAATAGTATTTAGAAGAAGGAGAAAACGTAAGAAAGTAGCTATAGAAGAGGCAAGAGAAGCTCCTATGGCAGCAATTACGGTGCCTGAACCTGCGCCAGAGCCTAAGACAGAGATAAAAGTGACTCCAAAACCTCCAGAGCCTAAGCCTAAGATAGTAAAAGAAAATGTGATATACCAATCGCCTGATGGAAATGTTCAGATTATCGTGAGATATAAACCCGTTGCGGTTGGGAGAGTAGAACCCGAGTATAAACTTAACGAAATTGAAATAGTTGGTGAGGACATATCATCCTGTCTTAACCGTATAAACAGCAAATATAGGCTAAGCTCGATAACCATAGCAGATTCTGAAGGTCTCGTGGTCGGTTCTACGAGCAGCACCCCAGAGGAAGATGCGGCTCATGCCGTATCCTTTTCGTTGGGAGCCGGAGTTGGTGAAAAAATAGATAGGATAGAGTTGATAGGTGAGGAGAATAGCTACATTTTCAATGTAAGATACGGGGATGCAAAGCTTATCGTCATAACAAAAAGCAGGGAGAGAATACCTGAGAAATATCTAAACATGCTTGAGAAGGATATTAAAGAGGTTCTTGGAAGAACCTTTTCATTCTCTAAGGAAACGAGCCATTAATAAGGCTCCCGCCAATATAAGAGCTATCCCCAAGAAAAAGGCAAAGTAGTCCTCATAGGTATAGGCATAGGAATAAATCATTAAAATTTTAATATGAGGAAAAGTTATATAAATATATGAGGATGCCGGGGTGACGGAGTGGCTACGTGGTGGACTGCAGATCCACTTTACTCGGGTTCGAATCCCGACCCCGGCTCTATTCTAAGTTTGACATAATGCTGGGGGATTTTCATGCCCAAGGTTCTGTTCTTTAAGGGAGAGAGGTACTTCAGCTATGGATTTGAGAATCATCCTCTTAGAAGAGACAGACATCAAATTGCCTTGGAGGAAATGAAAAAAAGAAATTTGCTTGAAAGCGAAAATCTAACAAAAATAGAGACTACAGAAGTAGAAGAAGAGACGCTTAAGCTTTTCCACACAGAAGAATACATAGAAAAAGTAAAGCTCCTTTCAGAAAAAGGCTACGGTTATCTAGATTTTGGAGATACTCCCGCTTTTAAAGGCATGTATGATGTTGCTAGAAATGTGGTATTTGCAGCCGTTAAAGCAGTAGAACTTTTAATCAACGGAAAAGCCGATGCAAGCTTCAACATGGTTGGAGGTCTTCATCACGCATTTCCCGACAGGGCGGAAGGTTTCTGCATATTTAATGATGTTTCCATAGCAATAAAGCATGCTCTTAAGCTGGGAATTGAAAGGATACTCTACGTTGACATCGATGCACATCACTGCAATGGCGTGTTTTACCCTTTTTATCGTGATCCAAGAGTTTGGATAGCAGACATTCATCAGACGGGAATTTATCCCGGCACAGGGTACGAGCACGAGACCGGTGAAGGGGAAGCGCGCAATACAAAGATGAACATATGTATGCGTGCTTTTTCAAGAGATAGCGAGCTTTTGAAGGCTGTTGAAAGGATACTGAAATTCGGAAAGCAAGCAAGACCTGAAATAGTTTTGCTTCAGGCGGGAGTAGACTGCGTAAGGGGAGACCCAATAACAAATCTTGATTTCACCCTCGAAGGGCACAAGAAAGCGGTTAAGAAGATATATGAATTTGCTAACGAGGTTTGCGGGAGAATTCTGATATTCGGTGGAGGAGGATACAACTATCGCAACTGCTCAACTGCATGGAGCAACATTCTAGAGCTTCTGTTTGCGAGGAAGTAGCCCGTTCAACTGACATCCTCTCACGCTAAAGCGTGTGAGGTTCCCGCTTCTAAGGATTTCATCCTCACCTGCATCCACATCGAGCTTTTACCCTCAGATGCATCGTTTATCCCTAGAAGCAGGGGGCTTGCCACAGCCCTGTTAACGGCTCCCCCATTCTGAGAAAGCTTCGCTTTCTCAAACTGAGCGAGCCTTATATTCACGCATCCAACAGCATCCCTGTGTGCTTCCAGACCACATAGGCATTTGAACAATCTCTTTCTCTTTTCAACGTTTTTTGAACCACATCTCGGGCATACCGGGGAAGTATAAGATTCATTTACTTCGGTCACTTTTATGCCGTATTCCTCGGCTTTCCCTGAAGGGTATGAGCTTTCTTGCTTGTTTCCTTGTAAAAGATATCTTTATATTTCTATTCTGCTTTTCTTTAATGAGATGAAAAAAAGTATCTTAGCTATACTAGGAACCATCGCATTAACTTTGCCTTGGATTATAATCAGAAGTAAGGGAATAGCCGTCTCGCCTATAAGCGAAGCTTTATTTTCTGGCTTAGCCATTGTTGGAGGAGCTTTCATTTTATCTTGGGCGGCAGAAGTTGCGGAGATGGATGTTCCAAAGTCTGCATCATTGGCTCTGGTAGCTTTAATAGCGGTTTTGCCTGAGTACGCCGTTGACCTATACTTTGCGTGGCAGGCGGGAAAATATCCGGCTTTAGAATACCGCCACTACGCCATAGCCAATATGACGGGAGCTAATAGATTGCTTATTGGTATAGGATGGGCACTTGTAGTTTTATTTGCTGCAATATTGCAAGGAAAAAAAGAAGTTGAATTAAAAGAAAGGCTAAATCTGGAGACCTTTTTTTTGCTAATAGCTACTCTCTATGCCTTCGTATTGCCACTAAAAGATTCAATATCTCTGTTTGATTCTTTGGTATTTATATCGATTTATATATGCTACATATTTCTGGCACTCAAATCTCCATATGAGGAACCAGAGCTTATTGGAGTTCCCTCTTTTATAGGAAGTTTTACCAAGGGGATAAGAAGAAGCATGGTTATATGCATGTTTTTATTCTCTGGTTATGTGATTTACATCTCCGTAGAGGCTTTCGCAGAAGGATTAATTGAAGTAGGAATGCTGCATGGCTTGGATCCATTTCTCATGGTTCAATGGATAGCTCCTTTGGCTTCTGAATCACCCGAGCTGATCGTGGCTTGCTATATGGTTAAAAGGCTGAGGGCTACCTCCTCAATGAATGTTTTAATCTCCTCAAAGCTCAATCAATGGACATTGCTCGTAGGAACTTTGCCCATCGTTTATAGTATAGCTCTTGGAGAGCCCTCTGCACTGGTAATGGACGCAAGACAACGAGAAGAAGTATTGCTAACCGCAGCACAAAGCTTGTTTGGAGTTGCGGTAATCTCAAACCTCAGGATATCTGTTTTAGAAGCCATTTTTCTTTCAGTGCTATTCTTAGGACAGCTTGCTATCCCAGAGATAGGTGCAAGATATGTTTTCTCGGGAGTTTATATAATCTTGGCTCTTGCTTGGTTTTTCAGGGAGAAGAAGCTCGTAGAGAACATCTCATACCTAAGAAAATTATATAAAACATAGAAGCAAGTTTAAAAAATATGTCAAGCGACGTTATTATAAATAATCTATGGAATATTTTCTGGATTTTTCTTCTGCTGAGCATGCTTTCTCCACAGTTTAAAATGAAAATGCTTGAAAATGCAAGGCTTAAGCTAATAAGGGAGATAGAGAAGAAGAGAGGCTCTCGCGTGATATGCATGATTCATCGCCAAGAAACCATGAATTTTCTCGGCATTCCCATAGTCAAATATATTGATATAGAAGATTCTGAGCGCGTGCTCAGAGCTATTTATCTCACCCCCAAAGACATGCCGATAGATTTAATTCTTCATACTCCCGGTGGCTTAGTTTTGGCAGCGGAGCAGATAGCGATGGCATTGAAAAAGCATCCTGCTGAGGTCAGAGTTATTGTGCCGCATTATGCGATGTCTGGTGGAACTTTGCTAGCTCTTGCCGCAGACGAAATATTGATGGATGAAAATGCCGTGCTCGGACCGGTTGATCCGCAACTTGGAGAGTTTCCGGCAGCATCTATATTGAAGGTGGCTAAGGAAAAAGATAAGAATAAACTTGAGGATAAAACTTTGATTCTTGCGGATATATCAGAAAAGGCAATAGCACAGGTTAAAGCTTTTGTTTACAACCTTTTAAAGGACAAAATGCCAGAGGAACAAGCGAAAAAAATTGCAGAAGAGCTATCTACTGGCAAATGGACGCACGACTACCCAATAACCGTTGAAAAGGCAAAGGAGTTGGGCTTACCCGTTAAGGTAGGGCTTCCGGGTGAAGTATATGAGCTCATGAATCTCTATCCACAGCCATTCCAACAAAGACCGAGTGTGCAATACATACCCGTACCTTATAAAACAAGGGAAAAGGGAAAATAGATGCTTCAAGCATATAGGGATAAAGCTCTTGCAGAAAAAGCAGCTAAAGCTATAAGAAAGCTCGCACCAGAGGGGAAAATAAAGTTCATGCATGTTTGTGGAACCCATGAGCAGACGATAACAAGATTTGGGCTCAGAAGTCTGCTTCCAGAGAATATTGAAATAATTCCGGGTCCGGGTTGTCCGGTGTGTGTAACTCCGGCTAAGGATATAGATATTGCAATCGAGCTCGCAAAACAAGGAAAAACGATTGCCATTTATGGAGATATGTTTAGAGTTCCTGGAAGCAGAAGCTCGCTTAATAAAGAGAAAGCAAAAGGCGGAGATGTAAGGATAGTTTATAGCATAAGAGATGCGGTTAAGCTTGCGAGGGAGCATAAGGATAAGGAGGTAGTGTTTTTCTCAATAGGTTTTGAAACTACCGCACCCACCGTGGCAAGCGAAATTTTATCTTCTCCGCCAGAAAACTTCAGTATTTTAACTTCGCATAGGTTAATTCCTCCAGTAATGGAACTTTTACTTGGCATAGGTGATTTTGAAATCAAAGGCTGGATTTGTCCAGGACATGTAGCTACGATAATAGGAGTTAAAGCCTTTAGAATCTTCCCAGAGGTTTATGGCATGCCTACGGTAATAGCAGGCTTTGAGCCTTTGGATGTTCTCTTAGCTTTGGTCATGCTTTTAAAACAAGTGAAGAAAAAGGAGCCCAAGGCGGAGAATGAGTATTCGAGGGTTGTCACTGAAGAGGGAAACCTAAAGGCTCAGAAGATGATGAACGAGGTCTTCGAGGTTTGCGACGAGAATTGGCGTGGCATAGGAAAGGTTCCAAACTCAGCTTTAAAGCTCAAAAAGGAGTTCTCAGAGTATGATGCAAGAGAGAAATTTGATGTGGAGGTTGAAGAGGCAATAGATGTTCTTCCCGGGTGCAGTTGCCACTTAGTGATAGTGGGAAAATTAAAACCTGAGCAATGCCCAATGTTTGGTAAAAAATGCACTCCCTCCTCACCTCACGGACCATGCATGGTGTCTCAGGAAGGGACGTGTAATATAGCATATAAATATGGGGACCATAAAAAATGAGAGAATTAGTCAAAACGATAAATTTTTTCTCTTTCAAATGGTTTTAATTTTGGCAAATTACCAAAATAAGATTTTACTGATTTTTTAGCATTCTTCATTTTGATTTTTTCATATTTTCCCATATTATGTGGTTATAGTGCTATTTAGGTTTATAAGTTTTTGAGCGCAGAAAGGCAGTGACCTCCTCCCTCCATTAAAATGGAGGGCATCCTTCCTCCACTGGAGGAGATACCCTCCGGAGGGAGGTTATGGGTTCAAGGGCCTTTCCAGCCCCATCATCCTCCACTTCGGGCCGGGTCACGGCGGCCCCCGCCTCGGCCGTGCTAGCCGTGTTATTTACAAGGCCTGCTGCCGCCTTGAGCTGTTGCAGCAGCACTGGCCACACGGCCTCATAGACCCTCTTTTTCTTCAGACCTTTCTTCAAAATGTTCGCCTGTCCGTTATCGTCTCTGTCAATTGAAGCGTTGCAGTCTTTGCAGTGGAAATCTCTGTCGTTTACGATTGTATTTCTCGAATCGCAGATACATCAGGTTTTGGTTGACCACGATTCTCCTATCAGCTCCGCATAGTTCCCGTTCTCCTTCAGCTTCAGCACGAGGAGCTCGCCGAACTCTTTGAATGCCCAGCGGTTAACCTTTTTCCTGAGGTTTCTACTTCCATTACCCTTGAAGTGCTCATCCCTTACATTCTTTGGATGGCCAACAAAGATAATGGTGTTCGTTACCTGAGAAGCTATCTCTCTGGCGAGCTTCCTCCTGAAATCTCTTGCGACGTTTCTTCTCTTGTGCTTTAGCTTCTTCAATGCCTTTGTCTTACCCTTTCTCTGAAGCTTAGCTATCCTGTTGTTGAGTTCGTGCATTCTCTTGAAGAAGTCATAGTCATAGTTATAGTTATAGTTATAGTTCTCCTTCGGGAAGGAGAGAACACGGTTCTCCCCTCCGATCTGCCTTATGTATGCCAATCTTTTCATTCCCAGATCGGCGCCAGCGTAACTCTTGATGTGAACTTTAACTTCTTTCTCAACTGTAACGTGGACCTCCCACCTCCTTAAACGATAGTTGTAAAGAAGCCTGAATCCCTTTATCTTCCATTTTAAGTGCTTATCAGCGTAAGGGTAAGTGATGAGAGGAATGTAGATCGTTTCATACTTTTTTAGGGTAGATATTTTATTTTAGCCCACACCCTGAACTTCCTGCAGTTTGAGAATACAATTGCTCCAATCCTATTATCAAAGAATATGGGTTGTTTTCTCCTCACAACAGGCAAAGAAGGTTTTCTCTCCTTTAATCGTTTAAGCTTCTTCTCCAGCTTCCTGACTTTGCTTTTGTTCCTGGATTTAGCTTTCTCAACTGCTTTCTCTGGCTTCTTGACTTTCTTTAACCATTCCTTGTGCAACTTTTTGTACGATCTGTACATCTCCAAAGCCCTATCTCTTGCACATTGAACAAATGCTGAGCTCAGCCCCGTCTTTCTGGCGATGAATTCCTGATACTTGTTTGCCTCACTCAGCTTTGTTATGTCGTTTTTGATAATGATGTCGAGGTAAAGCGTAACGGCATAGGTTACTCTTGCAGAGAGTCTTTCAATGTAATTGAGCTTCTTCTTAGTTATATCGGGACTTACAGGCAGGATGATCGTTTTTGTTATGGTGACTGTCCAGATGACCTTCAACGCGTTCTCAGCTATCCTTTCAGCTATCCATTCAGCCGTCATTTCCTCACCCTCACCTTCACCTTTACCTTCACCCTCTCCCTCGGCCTCGTTCTTTGCATCTCGATGTACTTTCTTATCACGTCCTTCGTCACGTCACCGGCAGTCCCGACGTAGTAAGAGGGGTTCCATAAATGCCCTCTGTAGAGCTGCTGCTTCAGCCAGGGGAATTTTTCGAACAGGAACTTTGCAGTTATGCCCTTGAATATCTTGACGAGTTGAGCTGGTGACCATTTAGGATGAGCTGTGACAAACAAATGAACGTGATCTGGCATAACTTCTTGGCTGTGCAGAATTATCCCTCTTTCTTCATTTCTTCAGCAATCTCCTCGTGGAGCTGTTTTAAGTATTCGGCAACTTCACCAGTTAATACTGGCCTCCGATATTTTGTTGACCATACGAAGTGATAATTAACATTGTATTGTATACGCATCCTCTTGCAGAAATCCAGTGTTCTTGTTTTGCATTAAATTACATGGTTATGATGGTACTTAACAATTTCGCCGCTGTATCCCACGACTGAAGTCGCGGGGATTAGCGGCGGTTAGTTTCCTAAGGACTGGTTTACCAAAGTTAGATTAGGATATACTAAACAAAACGAAATAAATAAAGAATTTGGCATAGAAAAACATCATTTCTTCCCTAGAGGCTTGCTTAGAAGTGTAGGTTTCGACAAAGATAAAAGAGAATTGCTTGCAAATATAACTTTTGTAAATCCAGGAACAAATAAACGACTAAGATACGAACCTTATGTTTATATTAAAAAATACGAAATAGATGAGGAAGATTTAAAAAAACAATTAGTACCTATTGATGAAAACCTTTGGAAAGTTAGTAATTATACATTATTTTTAGAAAAAAGAGCAGAATTGATTGCAGATAGCATAAATGACTATATCATAAAACTTTATCCTAAGTTATTTGAACAATTGGTAGTTTAACTCTTATAGAATATCTCTTTCCTAATTTTTAAATACGTTAACTTATGGCAACTATCATTAGAGGTACCAAATATGAAACTTAAAGTAGTAATAAGAGAAGATAAGGAAGATGGAGGGTATAATGTTAGTTGTCCAGCTTTACCCGGATGTCACTCTCAGGGAGATACGATAGAGGAAGCACTGAAAAATATTAGGGAAGCTATAGAAGGTTACCTTGAAGCTTTAAACGAGAGAGCAAAAGAAGAGAAACATGGAAAAGTGTTAGAGATAGTGATTTAATGGCAAAACTTCCTGTTCTTACCGGAGATAAGGTTGTTAAGGCTTTTTCTAGGGCAGGATGGAGGGTTGCAAGACAAAAAGGTAGCCATGTTATAATGGTCAAAGAAGGTTCACCCGTAATACTTACCATCCCTGTACATAAAAACAAACCAGTAAAGAGAGGCACTCTGAGAGATTTAATAAAAGATGCTGGATTGACCGTGGAGGAATTTTGTAGGCTTCTGTGAAGAAGAAGTTAAACCTCTTGAGACTTTGAGGCAATCTTCCCAAGTTCGAAGGCTTTCATGTTTATTTCAATCGTTTTTGGAGGAACTATTTCTCTAATAGCCCTTTTTAAATTTTCCTCTGAAAGAGGAAAATTTGTAGAGGCCAAAGCACCAAGCATCACAACGTTTAAGGTTTTAATACTTCCAGCTTTTCTTGCAAGCTCGCTTGCATTTATGGCCATGACTTCCGAAAATTTTTTTAACTCGGTAAGTATTTTCTCAACCTTCGGATATTTCCATACTTCTCCTCTCAGCGTAGTTGGAATTATCGGATAAGTATTGACTATTGCAATGCTTTTTTCGTTTAAGAATTCGGCATTTCTCAAAGCTTCTAAAGGTTCAAAGGCAAGCATATAGTCAGCTTTACCTTTTGGTATCAAAGGTGAGAAAACGTTGCCTATTCTGACATGCGAAACGACGCTTCCACCACGCTGAGCCATGCCATGGGTTTCCGAGCCTATTACATTATAACCTTCGTAGATTGCGGCTTTGCCAAGAACGTTTGAAGCGAGAAGTATTCCTTGACCTCCAACTCCAGTAATTATAATACTAAGCTTATCTACCTTGTTTGTCATCTTCCTTCACCTTTATGGCTTCATTTGGGCACAGCTCAGCGCAAACCCCGCAACCTGTGCACAGCTCTTCTATAATCTCGGCCTTTCCTTCACTCCAGGTTATGGCTGGACAGGAAAGCAAAGCTATGCATGCTCTGCAGGCTTGACAGAGCCAACCTTTGCACTTCTCTTTATCAACGTAGTAGGGAGTTTTCCATAATCCAAGCTTTCTCGCAATCAATGCGCAAGGTTCTTCGGCTATAACCACTGCTACTCCTTCATATTCGATAGCTTCCTTTAGCACCTTTGTAGTTTCCTCAAGCTCGAAGGGCTTTACCTTTTTAATAAATTTTACACCGCAAGCTTTGCAGATCTCCTCAATCTCGACCCTTGAGGTCTCTTCTAAGGTAGCGGTGAACCCTACTCCCGGATGAGGCTGATGTCCCGTCATTGCTGTTGTTTTATTATCTAAGATTATTACTGTTATGTTTGCATTGTTATATACCGCGTTTAACAGTCCGGGAATGCCTGTATGCAAGAAGGTTGAATCTCCGATTAGAGCTATGGGTTTTTCTTTAACACCGGCGTGAAACATTCCGCAAGCTTTGGTTATCGAAGCTCCCATACATAGGCAAGTATCTATGGTTTTTAAAGGGGGATTTATTCCCAAGGTATAGCAACCTATGTCTCCGCAGTAGATTTTTTCCTTAGTAACTTTTTTGAGAGCATAAAATAAAGCTCTGTGTGGACAACCCGCACAAAGCACGGGTGGACGAATAGGTAAATCCAAGCTTATGCCGATGCTTTTCTCCTCAGACTTAAGTCCAAGAAAATCATATATCGCTTTTTTAACTATGTTTACGTTAAGCTCGTACTCTCTTGGAATGAAATCTTTTCCATGCACCTCGCAAAGATTGAAGGTTTTCGCATAATCTTCAATATAAGGCTCAAGCTCCTCAACCACAAGAACTCTTTCGCAATGCTCAAGAAACTTCCTTATTAGCTTTCTCGGCAATGGATGGGTAACTCCTATTTCAAGCAAAGAGATATCCTCAAGCTCTTTCTCTTGGAGGACTTCTCTTACATAGCTTATAGCCACGCCAGAGGTTATTATTCCCACCTCGCTCTTTAAACTCATCGAATTTAGCCCGCTCTCGTTTGAATACTCCTCCATCGCTTTAAGCTTTTCATTGAGCTTTTTATGCAGTTTTCTTGCATTTGCGGGTATAACAACGAACCTACTCGGATTTTTTATAAATTCGCCACGTTGTTTTCCAATTTCAAGGTTTTCTAAGTTTATTTCAACGTCGCCCTTAGCATGGCTTACTCTTGTGGTTGTTCTCAGCATTACCGGAATTTGAAATTTCTCCGAAATTTCAAAAGCTTCCTTTACATATTCCTTGCATGTTCTCGCATCTCTTGGCTCTAAGCAGAATATTTTAGCGAACCTCGCGATTAATCTATTGTCTTGTTCATTTTGTGAAGAATGCATACTCGGATCATCTGCGCTGACCAAAACTAAGCCACCTACTACGCCGGTATATGCAGAGGTCATTAATGGGTCTAAAGCAACGTTTACGCCAACGTGTTTCATGGCTGCGATGGCTCTAACTCCTGAGTAGCTTGCCCCTATTGCCACTTCGAGAGCCACCTTCTCGTTTACGCTCCACTCCACGTGAATGTTAAACTTCTTTGCAAGCTTTGCGATGGTTTCTATTATCTCTGTTGAAGGTGTTCCCGGGTATGCGGTAGCAACCTTCACTCCAGCCTCAATCGCGCCCAAGGCTATAGCTTGGTTACCGAGCAAAAACTCCTTTTTCATCTCTTAAAGGATTTTTGTGAGAAGATTTAAAGTTTTCGTTATACAACCTGAGATTTTTCAACTTTAATACCCTTTTCTTCTAATAAGGATTTCTTAATATATATTGGAGCATCGCACCTCAAAGCTAAGGCGATCCCATCGCTCGGTCTTGCATCTATTCGCTTACTATCTACCACGATTGTGGCATAATAGGTTCCCGTTACGAGCTTGTCTATGGTGACGTATCTTATTTTTCCACCCATTTCTTTGATGATATTTATTGTAAGCTCATGGGTTAAGGGACGGGGAGTTTCGACCTTATTCAAGGCCAAGCTTATTGCAAAGGCTTGTTCGTTTGAAATATAAATCGGCAGTACCACGCCGTTTTCTGTCTTTAAAATTACCGCACCAGTAATATTGCCTATCTCCACTTTTTCAACTTCTACCTTTACATACTCTTCATGTACGTTGATCTCCGGAATACTCGACAGCAAAAGAAGTAAAACAAGAGTCGCTCCAGCAACGAAAACCAAGATAACTTTAGACATATATATAGTTTTTCGTGGTAACCAATTAAATTTTTTGTAGCCTATGGAGAGAGTTGTTTTTAAGTATTTCTCTGCGAGTCTTTTTATCTTCTATTCCATGAACCAGTCTCTTTGGCACAAGCTCATCGGGAAGCTGGGTATTCTCCATTAACTTCAACAGCACGGCCTTCAGTGAAGCTACATACTTACAAGGAAACAAGCAAGAAAGCTCATACCCTTTAGTTGAAGAAAGTAAACGATAGGTATGCGTCCAAGAGGTTGAGAAAGCTCCACCGCAAGCGTAAGAGAAGGTTCAGGCATGCAGTAAACACCATCGTTGGCAGATTTGTCGAGCTTTGCTATAACAAGGGAGTTTCAGAAATCGTCGTTGGAGATTTAAATGGTATTAGAAGCAACAGAAGCATTAGAATTAGAAGCAACAACTCAAAGTGCAAAAAGGCAAACTCCATGATACACAACTTCTGGAGTCACAGATATCTGATAAAAAGGATAAAAGAGAAAGCCGAGGAATACGGCATAAAAGTGACCGAAGTAAATGAATCTTACACTTCCTCGGTATGCCCGAGATGTGGTTCAAAAAACGTTGAAAAGAGAAAGAGATTGTTTAAATGCTTAAGCTGCGGGTTGGAAGCTCACAGAGATGCTGTGGGATGTGTGAATATAGGGCTCACTCGGGGAGCTAAGCTCCCCGTGGGAGCCGTTAACAGGGCTGTGGCAAGCCCTCTGCTTCTAAGGATAAACG